>CAYNAN010000039.1:0-21770 GCA_964395085.1 uncultured Synergistaceae bacterium | reverse complement strand
ATTCTCAGGGCGGGGTGAAAGTCCCCACCGGCGGTAAACCGTAAATCGGTGAGCCCGCGAGCTTCAATGTAGAAGCTGATCTGGTGTAAATCCAGAGCCGACGGTCATAGTCCGGAAGAGAGAGGGTGAACTCATATATGTACCCCCCCTTTATCCCTTCATTTTTAACCCGAGCATGGCTAATTTTAACGCCTCGGGAGGTTTTTTCATGTCGTTTCAAACCCAATCGGAAAAAAATTGTTCAATAGAGGCTGCGTTGCTCTCTCTCAGAATGGGGGAGGGGGTGTTGGTCGTGGACGATAGAGACAGGGAGGACGAGGGGGATCTTATCTTCTCCGCTCAGCATCTCAATGAATCTCAGATGACTAGGCTTATAAGGGACTGTAGCGGGATCGTATGTCTGTGCATGACACCTGAAAAAGCCCAATCTCTAGGCTTGCCTCCTATGGTCAGCGATAACACCAGTCGTTATGGTACCGCTTTTACCGTCTCTATCGAGGCCAAGGAGGGGGTTACAACGGGCGTGTCCGCTAAAGACAGGCTGACCACTGTGAAAGCTGCTGCAAAAGACGGTGCTATTCCCTCAGACCTTAGCCGGCCAGGTCACGTTTTCCCCCTCGTGGCTCGAAGAGGTGGGGTGATGGAAAGAAGAGGTCACACTGAGGCGACCGTGGATCTTATGAGATTAGCGGAATTGGAACCCATCGGAGTCCTCTGTGAGCTGATGGACCCCGATGGGTCTGGCGCGATGGCTAAAGGGGCTCAGATAAATAGTTACGGAGAGATACACGGATATCCCGTCGTATCGGTCGAGGAGATAGCCTGTTTCTTAAGGGGACGAGTAGTTATTTAGCGTCTACAAATATGTCTCCATCCAAGGCAGACACCGTCACGGACATGTTGTCTTTGGCTTTCGCTATGAGCTCCCTGGCTATCCTGCTCTCCAGGGCGTGAGATATGTACCTTTTTAAGGGTCTGGCCCCATAAGAAGGGTCATATCCGTCGGAGGCTATCTTGCTAAGCGCCTCTTCAGTTACTTTGAGGTCGACCCCCCTTGACTTCAACCTCTCGGTGAGGTCTTTGAGAAGCAGCTGTACTATCATACGGACTTGCTCTAAGGTCAGGGGGGAGAATACGACGATATCGTCCACCCTGTTTAGGAACTCTGGCCTGAAATGGCTCCTTAGCTGGGCCATAACCTTAGACTTGGTCTCAGTCTTTACTGATCCGTTATTTTCCAATTCGTCTAGAAGAATGGCTGAACCTATATTGCTGGTCATTATTATTACAGTGTTTTTAAAATCAACCGTTCTGCCGTGGCTATCGGTTATCCGTCCGTCGTCCAATATCTGGAGTAAGACGTTAAACACCTCTCTGTGGGCCTTCTCTATCTCATCGAACAGGACTACACTGTAGGGTTTTCTCCTTACTGCCTCGGTCAACTGTCCTCCGTCGTCGTAGCCTACGTAGCCAGGAGGTGCTCCTATTAGTTTTGCCACTGAATGCTGCTCCATGTACTCGCTCATGTCGATGCGGACTATGTTTTCCTCCGTGTCGAAAAGGGCCTGAGCCAGGGCCTTTGCCAGTTCGGTTTTGCCTACCCCGGTTGGACCGAGGAAGATGAAGGAACCTATCGGTTTTCTAGGATCCTTTATCCCTGCTCGGGCCCTCATAACCGCGTCAGATACGAGGTTAACCGCCTCATCCTGTCCTATGACCCTTTGATGGAGTATGTCGTCGAGCCGGAGGAGCTTTTCCCTTTCTCCCTCGACCAGGCGAGACACCGGTATGCCGGTCCACTTTGAGACTATCTCGGAGACCTCTTCTTCAGTGACCTCCTCCCTGAGGAGCCTGGAACCAGGCAGGGCCTCCATGGCTTTCTCTTTTTCCGCAAGATCCCTCTGTAACGCGGGAAGTTGACCGTGTTTTAGCTCCGCGGCTCGATTGAGGTCGTAGTTTCTCTCTGCCTCCTCGATATCCCTGCCGATTTTCTCTATCTGTTCTCTGATCTCACGGATGGATTTTATCCTTTCCTTCTCCAGATCGTACCGAGACTTCAATATCTGAGCCTCTTCTTTCAGGTCTAGAAGCTCTTTCTGGAGGTTTGATAGCCTTTCCTCTGAGGCTTGATCGTCCTCCTTTTTGAGGGCGGCTTCCTCTACCTCAAGCCTCATCACCTTTCTGAGGACCGAGTCCAGCTCCGACGGCATTGAGTCTATCTCGGTTCTTAGCATCGCACAGGCCTCGTCTATGAGGTCTATGGCCTTGTCTGGCAGGAAACGATCTGTGATGTATTGATCTGAAAGCACGACAGAGGCGACCAGAGCGCTGTCTGTTATCCTGACTCCGTGGTGAACCTGAAATCTCTCTCTGAGCCCTCTCAGAATGGATATGGCGTCCTCTACGGAGGGAGGATCTACCATGACAGGCTGGAACCGTCTTTCCAATGCCGCGTCCTTCTCTATATAGCGGCGGTATTCGTCCAGGGTAGTTGCGCCTATGCAGTGAAGCTCTCCCCTGGCCAACATTGGTTTTAACATGTTTCCTGCGTCCATAGACCCTTCGGTCTTTCCTGCTCCGACTATGGTGTGGAGCTCGTCTATGAACAGCAGTATTCGTCCGTCGCTCTCTCTGACCTCGTTGAGAACAGCCTTAAGTCGCTCCTCAAACTCGCCTCTGAACTTGGCTCCAGCTAGAAGTGATCCAATGTCGAGGGCGAATACCCCATGTTCTTTTAGGCTGTCGGGGACGTCTCCCCTCAAAATTCTCTGGGCAAGCCCCTCAGCTATGGCGGTTTTACCGACCCCTGGTTCTCCAATGAGCACCGGGTTGTTCTTCGTCTTTCTCGAGAGGATCCTTATGACCCTCAAAATTTCCTCGTCCCTTCCTATGACCGGGTCGAGCTTACCCTTTTCGGCCTGTTCAACCAGGTCTATGCCGTATTTTTTCAGTGCATCATAGGTTACCTCCGGTGTAGCACTTTTTATCCTCTGATTGCCTCTGACGGAGCTCAGGGCCTTCAGATAACGGTCTCTGTCAACCCCACAGGAGCTGAGGGTCTTAGCTATTTTATCCGGGTCTCCATCGACCATGGCCCCGAAGATGTGTTCCACGGAGACGTATTCGTCCTTTAATTCCTTGGCTCGCTCCTCAGCGGAGAGGAGCATTTTGGATAGTCTTTGGGAGATGTATATCTTTTCGGGATCATAGCCTCCTCCCGATATTTTAGGTCTTTTGCTCAGGTCCGACTCTACTGCTGATTTAAGCCTGTCTTTAGATACCTCCATCCTGTTGAGAATGGATGGGACCAAGCCGTCCTCCTGGTCCAGCAGAGCCAGCAGAAGGTGTTCGACGTCGACCTCCTGGTGGCCGTAGGCGATGGAGATATCTCTAGCTTTTGACAGTCCCTCCTGGGACTTTAAAGTCATCTTTTGTAGGTTCATTAAGGACAACTCCCTTCTGACCAAATTTGACGCTATTCTACAAGGTCAGCGTTGGTCAGTCAAGCTTTTTCATAAAAAAAGCGGCCGAAGCCGCTTTAAAAGTCTATATTTTTTTCTTCCACTTGGTTCCTTGTGGGGTGTCCTCCAGGATGACTCCCTTGGATGCAAGTTGATCCCTGATGGTGTCGGAAGTCGCAAAGTCCCTGTTTAACCTGGCTTCCTGTCTCTTTGCGATAAGGGCTTCTATCTCCTCCGAGTCGGCGTCTTTAGCCTCTGAGTTTATGCCTATCAACCCCATGATATCGTCCACGTCGGTGAAAAATCTCTCTATGACGTCTATGGCCCTTCTATCCAGGGTCTCGGAGCTTTTCAGGTATCCGTTAACCGTCGATACCGCCTCGAACACGTGGCCTATGGCTCCCGCTGTGTTGAAGTCGTCGTCCATGGATGAGATGAAGTTATCTCTGTGTTTCTCCATGGAGGAGAGAAGCTGATCCACGTCACCGGACATCTCCTGTCTGGTCGAGAGCGCATAGGTGAAGTCGCTCCAGCAGTTATGCAGTCTCTCCAACGCCGACGCCGCTTGTTGTATTCCGTCTGGACCGAAGTTGACCGGTGATCTGTAATGGGCGCTCAACATGAACATCCTTATGGCCATAGGGGAGTAGTGCTTTCTCGCCTCTCTGGCGGTCATGAAATTGCCGAGGGATTTTGACATTTTTTCCTTGTCTATGAGTATGTACTCGTTATGGATCCAATATTTTACGAAGAGCTCCCCTGTCGCGGCTTCAGCCTGAGCTATCTCGTTTTCGTGGTGTGGGAATATCAGGTCTGTTCCCCCGGAGTGGACATCCAAGGTGTTTCCTAAATATTTCATTGCCATGGCACTGCACTCTATATGCCACCCGGGCCTTCCCTGTCCCCAAGGGCTGTCCCATGACGGCTCACCGGGTTTTTTGGCTTTCCATAAGACGAAATCAAGGGGATTTTTCTTAAAACTGTTGACCTCTATCCTTGCTCCTGACTGTAACTCGTCGAGGTTTTGCCCCGAGAGCTTGCAGTAACCTGGGAAGCTCGATACGTCGAAGTACACCACTCCGTCGACCTCGTAGGCATGTCCCGTGTCCTGGAGGTTCTTGACCAGCGCTATTATGTCGTCGATGTGTTCCGTGGCTCTAGGGTAGATGGTAGCTCTCTTTATGCCCAGGGCGTCGGCGTCCTCAAAATAATCGGCTATGGTCTTTTCCGCCAGTTCGGCCATGGTTATTCCCATCTCGTTGGCTCGGTTTATCATCTTGTCGTCAACGTCGGTGAAGTTCTGCACGAATGTTACATCGTAACCTAAGAACTCCATGTATCGGCGCAACACGTCGAACACGATGAAGGGACGGGCATTTCCTATATGAAAGTAGTCGTAAACCGTGGGGCCACAGCTGTAAAATCCTACCTTGCCCTCTCGTAGAGGGACGAATGGCTCCTTTTTTCTGGTTAAGTCGTTGTACAGTGAAAGCATCGCTTTAGACCTCCATCTTTTCGGTTGCGGGAACTGGATTTCCCCGATGTCTATGATTATACTGTCCATCTGAGGTTTTGCCACTTTTTTAAGGGCATCTCTAAAAAACTCACGTTCGAATTCCCTTGGGGGTACCGTTCAGTCTTTGTTCTGTCTCGCTAGGGTATATTTCGGAGAGCCTGTTCCGCTCGAGTCGCCTTTAGAAGGTACGTTCTATGCTGCCTTGGCTCCTGTTGGTCTATTATTAATGAGCGATGGCATATCAAAAAATACGGGCTATGCAGGAACAATCTATCCGAGGATTCGCGTTCTTATGTATTTTTTAACGTTCAGGGAGGTGTGTGCTGTGGCCGATAGGTTGGAAAGACTGAAAAAACTCATAAAGACCTTCCCGGACAAGCCTGGGGTCTACCTTATGCACGATTTCTCCGGAAAGGTCATATACGTCGGGAAGGCAAAATCCCTGAAGAAGAGGGTCTCGTCGTACTTTCGTCATTCGAGTTTTGCATCCCCTAGGCTCAGAAAGCTGGTCGAAACCATAGATGATATCTCCACAGTGAGAACCGACACTGAGGCAGAGGCCCTTATCGTAGAATCCAGATTGATCAAAAAAATAATGCCTTTTTTTAATGTCGATCTCAAGATGAACGAAAGATATCCCTACGTTCAAGTTACCGACGAGGCCTTTCCTCGGCTTCTGGTAACTCTTAGAAAGGGAGAGGGGGTTAACATCGGTCCATTTGTTAGCGCCGGAGAGCTGCGTAACCTTTTAAGGCTTGTGGAGAGATATTTCCCCCTCAGGATATGCAAATACGATCTATCTAAAGCTAAAATTAAGAGACCCTGTATAAGGCATTCCCTCGGAAAATGTCTAGCTCCCTGTGCGGGCCTTTGCACAAAATCCCAGTATAACGACGTTCTTGACGACGTCATATTGCTTTTGAGGGGGCAGACCCTGGATGTGACGGCTAGATTGAGAAAGAGGATGGACCAGGTTGCACAGAGGATGGATTTTGAAGAGGCCGCCAGGTTAAGGGATACCCTCAGGGCCCTTTGGCGCTTTTCCAGGCAGAAGGTTTCGGCGACACTTTCCTCCGACCTGGATGAGGATACCTGGCAAGTTTTATCTGACCTTCAGGATATGCTAAAATTGCCCACCATCCCCTGGAGGATAGATGGATTTGATATATCCCACTCCTCTGGACATGAGACCTACGGAGTTGTGGTCGTGTTTGAACAGGGAATATCAAATCCGTCCCTTTATAGGCGCTTTGCCATCAGGGAAGTCGAAGGAATAGACGATTTCAGGTCTATGATGGAGACGGTTACAAGGAGATACCGTAAGTGTATCGATGGTGAATCGCCTTTGCCGCAGCTGATATTGATAGACGGCGGACCTGAGCAACTAAGGTTTGCCGATAGGGCGCTCAATGATCTGGGCCTTTCCATACCTATAATCTCACTGGCTAAGAGGGAAGAGCTCGTATATTTGAAGGGGGTAGAAAAACCTCTCGTTTTGGAGAAAAACGACCCTGTACTCAGGCTTTTGCAGAGGATAAGGGACGAGTCTCATCGTTACGCCATAACGACCCATAGAGGTAAAAGACAGGAAAGGCTGAAACGGTCCGCTTTGGAGGAGATTCCCGGGATAGGTAAACACAGGGCTGCGTCGCTTCTGGCTAGGTTCGGAAGTGTTCAGAGAATTTCCGCACTGACGGAGGAAGATCTGATACAGGTGGAGGGAATCGGTAGCAAACACGCTAAAAACATATTGAAGTTCCTGGGAGGTGGATCCGATGGCTAAAATTGACGACAATATTTATATGAAAAGAGCCTTGAGTCTGGCTATGCGGGGGACTGGATTTACGTCCCCTAATCCTATGGTAGGCTGTGTCATAGTCAAGGAGAATAAAGTCATAGGTGAGGGGTATCATCGGCGCTGTGGTGGGCCTCATGCTGAGGTTGAGGCTCTGGCTATGGCGGGCGATTGGGCTTTGGGAGCGACCGCCTACGTTTCGTTGGAGCCCTGTTCACACTACGGAAAAACCCCTCCCTGCGCCCCAGCTTTGATCGAAGCTGGCATCTCTCGCTGTGTGATTGCCACTTTAGACCCTGATTCCAGAGTCTCCGGCCGAGGTATAGCTATGCTTGAGAACTCGGGAATTAAGGTGTCAGTAGGAACTCTGGAGGACGAGGCTAGATGGTTGAACAGAGGTTTTTTTAAGGGCGTTTTTACGTCCATGCCGTGGGTAACGTTAAAAGCGGCTGTAGGGTTGGACGGCAAGATAGCTCTTCCCGATGGAACCAGCCGATGGATATCCAACGATCTCTCCAGGAGTAAGGCTCACCTTCTAAGGTCCCAGTCCGACGCGATATTGGTGGGAAAGGGAACTGTAATGGTCGACGACCCGTCTCTCACCGTTAGGGATGTGGCTGGCAGATCGCCCATACCGGTTGTCCTGGGGGATATACCAAAGGGCAGCAAGGTCCTGTCCGATCCAAGGTGTATAGTCTACATCGACAGCTTAACATCAGGACTGAGCCTTCGCTCTAGGCTTGAAGACCTGTATCGTAGGGGTGTAAGGCGGTTGATGGTCGAGGGAGGAGGGGCAGTTATATCCTCTTTTCTAGAAGAAGGGTTGGCCGACGAGATATCTCTCTTTATATCTCCCAGGATAATGGGAAAAGGGGTTTCTATGTCGTCTTTATTGGAGGTCAAGTCTATGGAAAAATCGTTGAAGGTGAAGATTTTATCCGTTCGGGATCAGCTGGGCGATCTATGGTTAGAGGGGGTTTTCCCTTGTTCACTGGACTTATTGAAACGGTAGGAAGGGTCAGCGGAATAAGGAAAGGTGATGGCCTTTATGTCATGTCTATTTCATCTAAAGAGATATCATCTCAGCTTCGCCTAGGCCAATCTGTGGCAGTCTCCGGGGCCTGCCTTACCGTGTCGTCGTCTTCCGAGGTCTGCTTTGATGTTGACGTCACACAGGAGACCATGGACAGGACTAGATTTTCCGAGATCAAGGTAGGACAGAAGGTCAATCTAGAGAGGGCTCTATCCCTATCTTCCAGGTTAGACGGGCATATAGTGACGGGACACGTCGATGGGGTAGCGATTATGACCGAAAAAAGGGCGATAGGCTCCTCTATATGGGCCACGTTCTGCGTTCCAGAGAATCTCCTCAGATACGTTGTTATGAAGGGATCGATAGCGTTGGACGGGGTTAGCCTGACCGTTGCCGAAAAAGACGGAAACCTGGTTTCAGTGGCCTTGATACCCACCACTATATCCGATACTAACTTAAAAAATATCTCTGTTGGTGATAAGGTTAATTTAGAGGTGGATATTATTGGAAGATACGTGGAGTCTTTGTTTGGCTCAAGTAGGGAAGAAGAGTCGCTAGTCAAAAACAAGAGCATAACTATGTCGATGCTAAACGAGATGGGATGGTGAGAGAAATGGAGAAAAATAGATTTTTGCTGTCAACCGTGGAGGAGGCCTTAGAGGAAATCTCCCGCGGTGGGATGGTCATAGTCGTTGACGATGAGGATCGAGAGAACGAGGGCGACCTGATTATGGCGGCTCAGTACGCCACAGCTCAGTCTATAAACTTTATGATCCGTAACGCTAGAGGGCTGGTATGCGTTCCAATCAAAGAGGATCAAGCCGAGAGGGTCGGTTTGAAGCCCATGGTGGACAGAGGCGGAGATCGTCAGGGAACGGCCTTCACCGTTAGCGTAGACCTTAGGGAAGGAACCACGACCGGTATTTCCGCCGAGGAAAGAGCCATGACCGCTCGTGCTCTGTCGGACAGCAGCGCTACTCCCGGAATATTCATGAAGCCTGGACATATGTTTCCGCTAGTGGCCAGGTCAGGCGGGGTTTTGAGGCGATCCGGCCATACCGAGGCTGCGGTTGACCTGGTCTCCCTCGCTGGACTTGAGCCCGCTGGGGTGATCTGCGAGATAATAAACGACGATGGGTCGATGGCGAGACTTCCGGACCTGATCGAGTTTAGCAAAAAACACAATTTAAAAATAATATCGATTAAAGATTTAATAAAATACAGAGTTGCCAGTACTAAGTTGGTGGAGAAGGTCGCGGAGATAGATCTTCCGACAGAGTACGGCCATTTTAGGGCTCATGCTTACAGAAGCCTTTTGGACGATCAGGTAGATCGTCTGCATATAGCCTTGGTCAAGGGCGATATCTCCGAGGGAGGCCCGACACTGGTCAGGGTCCACTCCGAGTGTATGACCGGAGACGTATTTGGGTCTCTCAGATGTGATTGTGGACCTCAGCTACACTCAGCCCTATGTTCTGTCGAGAAAGAGGGAAAGGGAGTTGTCCTGTACATGAGGCAGGAAGGCAGAGGTATTGGTTTGCTGGAGAAGCTAAGGGCCTACAAGCTTCAGGAGGAGGGCATGGACACCGTAGAGGCTAATATAGCACTGGGACATAAGCCTGACTTGAGGGATTACGGGCTTGGAGCCCAGATCCTTAAGGACTTAGGTCTATCCAGGATAAGGCTTATGACGAATAACCCGTTAAAGGTCGTGGGCCTTGAGGGATACGGGATCATAATAGAGGAAAGAGTGCCTTTGATTATGGAGCCTAACGTGTATAATGAAAGGTATTTAGCGACAAAAGAGAACCAGATGGGGCATCTTCTCCATCTCAAGGATCTGCTCAGGTAGGAGGCAATAGGCCGATGAAGATTTACCAGGGGAAATTGGTGGCTCAGGGGTGTAGGTTTGGAATAGTGGTATCAAGGTTCAACGACCTGATCTCCTCAAAACTGTTGGACGGGGCAAAGGACGCTCTTTTTCGCCATGGAGTTAAGGTCAACGACGTCGATGTGGTATGGGTTCCTGGAGCCTGGGAAATCCCGTTGGCGACGAAGGAACTAGCTATTTTGGGCAAGTACGACGGCATCATCGCCCTTGGGGCGGTTATAAGAGGGGATACCCCACATTTCGAATACGTCTCTTCCGAGGTATCAAAGGGACTGTCCCATATCGGTTTGGAGCAGAGGACCCCTGTTACATTTGGTGTCCTGACCTGCGATAACCTAGAGCAGGCTCTACTTAGGGCTGGAAGCAAGGCGGGAAATAAGGGAGCTGAGGCGGCTTTGGCCGCTTTAGAGATGGTCAATCTTCTCAACGAGATGAGGACAGGCAAGGAGGGGTAAAAATGTTGGACGTGAAGTACGTCAGGGAGAATATGGATCAGGTAAAGGCCTTTTTGGATGCCAGAAATTATAGCTTTGACCTGAGCTCCATATTGTCCCTGGACGAAAAAAGAAGAGACCTTATATCTAAGGTCGAGCAGCTTAAGGCGGAGAGAAACGCAGGCTCCAAGGAGGTCGGGTCTGCAAAATCGAGAGGTGAGGACGTTTCCAACCTCATGGAAAGAATGAAGTCCATCGGTGAGGAGGTTAAATCCCTCGATCAAGAGATATCCAAGGTGGACTCTGAGCTTGAGGCCATAATGCTCCAAATACCCAACAGACCCCATAACTCGGTTCCAGTCGGTTTGGATGAGAACGATAACGTAGAGGTTCGGCGGTGGGGGACCCCGAAAAAATTCGACTTTGAGCCGTTGCCCCACTGGGATCTGGGTGAAAACCTTGGTATATTGGACTTTAAGAGAGGTGTCTCCCTGGCCCAGAGCCGTTTCACCGTTCTATCGGGGGTAGGTGCTAGGCTTGAGAGGGCTTTATTAAATTTTATGCTTGATCTTCATGTCGATCGTCATGGTTACAAGGAGATCAATCCACCCTTTATGGTAAACTCCGCTGCCATGTCCGGCACGGGACAGCTACCCAAGTTCGCCGATGACCTATACCGAATAGCTGACGACGATCTTTGGCTTATCCCGACCGCGGAGGTGCCACTCACCAATCTTCACGGTGGGGAGATATTGGAGGAAGCTGATCTTCCTCTGTACTATACGGCCTATACCCCCTGCTTTAGAAAAGAAGCTGGTAGCCACGGTAGGGACGTACGTGGGATAATGAGACAACATCAATTTGAGAAGGTCGAAATGGTCAAGCTTAGTACCCAGGAAAATAGCTATGAAGAGCTGGATAAATTGACCTCCAACGCTGAAGAGGTCCTCCAGTTATTGAACCTCCCCTATAGGGTAATAACCCTCTGTACCGGTGACATGGGTTTTGGCTCGTCTAAAACCTATGACATAGAGGTTTGGCTTCCCTCGCAGGATAGATACAGAGAGATAAGCTCATGCAGCAACTGCGAGGATTTTCAGGCCAGAAGGATGAACACCAGATACAGGCCCGCTGATGGAGGTAGGCCAAGATTTGTCCATACCCTTAATGGATCAGGTATAGCCATAGGCAGGGCCTTAATAGCGGTTATGGAGAACTATCAGAGGTCGGATGGTTCAATAGAGATACCGGAGGTTTTGGTTCCCTATATGGGTGGCATTAAAGAAATACCCAATATTTGATGTTTTTACAATGCCGTCGGCCTTGAGGTCGGCGGCATTGTGGAAAAAGAGCAGCTCCGCTGGTACAATGGCATGGTGGGGGTTAGAGTAAACGAGCCACTTATCCTGAAGGGAGTCTTACTCGCCATGATGAATACCGTCGCTTTAAACGCTATAGTTGCTCTTTCGTGTCTGACCGTAGCGTCGTTTTTTCTACAGAAAATATACAGATCGACCCTGTCCAAGGAGAGATACTTCTATATGAGGGATTTGTCCTTGGTGGCGGCGTGGATCCTTTTTGCCCTTTGGTCTGGGGATGGAGCAATAAAGGTCGTCGTGGCCATGGCCACGCTTGGAGCTGTGGCAGGTATGGCACAACATACGTCTCCCACGAAAAATCTCTCATGGCTCTTGGCGGTGGTCGGGGCTTTTTTTGCGATTTTAGGTCCGAGGATATCTTTTATAGGGCTTTCTGATGGTGAATATCTTTATCTGACATCATACGGTTCTTTTGTAGTTACCACCATATGGGTCACTGCCTTCCCGCTTTTGTTTCAGAGACTGGACTCAGTTCCTGGTCTCGCAGGGCACCTCCTTGGGGTTGGCTTCTCGCTGTCTTTGTTAGTATCTTGCCTTTCCAGTCAGCCATTGTCGGGCGGCTTTATAATGTCCTTGGCTGGCCTTTCCTTCACCGGCGTTTTTTGGAGTCGGTTAGGCCATAACTATCGCCAGCTAGGAAAGCCCTTGGCCTCCTTTTGGGGAATAGTCGTGGCTGGAGCTTCCTTAGTGGGAGTCTCTAAAGGGGTAACCCTTACAGCAATTATGGTGATCCCAATGGGACTTTACGCCCTTCCGTTCATGGAGGCTTCGTTGAACTTCATAGCACAATCACTACCCTTAGGTAGGGGATCAAGGCTTTCCATATACCACAGGATGATAGACAGAGGAATAGACCATCCTAAGGCTGTTAAGTTTGTCACTTTTCTTTGCTTGTCTATAGGTGCGGTTATCTCCTTTATTCAGATGGGCATAGACGACAGGACTAGGCCTATCTTGGCCGCTATCTTAGGCATATCAGCTGTTGTGGGGGTATCCTGCGTGAGGGGAGTCAAATCAAGGAGGTTGTCGTCCAAAATGTGGGGTATACCTATAGATGGTATATCTATGAATTATGCTTTGTCCAAAACGAGAGCCAGAATAATAAACGAATCCTCCTCTGCTATGATCGTCACAGCGAACGCTCTCTCTCTTTACCGTACCCGCAAGGATCCCGTTTATAGTGGAACGGTCAGAAGATCCTGGCTCACGTTGCCAGATGGTGCTGGTCTGGTGTGGGCAATGAAGCTTTTGGGTGTGCCTGTGGTTGAGAGGGTCGCCGGAATAGATTTTATGCACGGATTAAGCAGACTTTCCGCTGCGGAGGGCTGGCCGATATATCTTTTGGGCAGCAGACCTGGAGTCGCGGAGGAGGCAGGACAGAGGCTGAAGGATCTTTATCCTGGACTGATAGTCGCAGGATCTAGAGACGGATATTTTTCCGATGAGAACGATGAAGAGATAGTCGATCGGATAGTGGCGTCCGGTGCAAAAGTCCTTTTTGTGGCCCTTGGGATGCCAAAGCAGGATCTTTGGCTGGATAAGCACCTTCACAGGATGAACGGAGTCATAGGAGTTGGCGTTGGAGGGAGTCTTGACGTTGTCTCCGGCAGGCTAAAGAGGGCTCCCGCACTGTGGCAGAAGATGGGAGTGGAATGGCTGTACAGGCTTATCCAAGAGCCCAAGCGTTTTCGACAGGACCTTGATCTGGGGCTTTTTGTGCTGACTGTTCTTCTCGATAAAATTGGTCTAACGGACGGTGATAAAGAAGATGAATACCATCGTAGCTGAGGACATCATGAGCAGGGATCTAACCGCTGTTATGGAGGACGATAGGCTTTTGGATGCCCTTCACGTGCTATACAGCCATAGCCTATCTGGATTGCCAGTTATAGACGAAAATTGGGAACTCGTAGGATACCTATCCGAGTCGGATATCTTGAAGCCGACCATACCTACATATCTGGAGATATTGGCCCAGAGTTCTTTCTTTGGTGAGGAGGAAAACCTCCTTTTTCAGAGGTTTGGGGCCATGAAGGACGACCTGGTCAAGGATATCATGCACAAAGACCCGGTGTTTGTTTCACCTCAGACAAATATAATGACCGTGGCTGATTTGATGTTGAGAAAGCAGATAAAAAGGTTACCAGTTGTAGAGTCATCCAAGCTGGTCGGAGTGATAGATCGAGGTGCTTTCTGCGAGTTTCTGATGGAAGGCGGCTCTAAAGGTGCGTAAGGACGGAGATCCCAAGGGGCAGGAAAAGGTCTGGGTTGAGTCTGCGAAGTTGGAGGAGGCTCGAGTGCGGCTTGCTCAGGAATTTGAGTCTCAGAAAGCTGAGATATTGGCTCAGATTTCCATGGCTAAAAATAGGTTGGATGAGATGACGTCTAACACCATCAAAAAAGTCGAATCTGAGCTACCTGAGAAAATGTTGGCCGTCGAGAAAGAGCAAAGAGATAATTATATGAGAGCGATGACGGATATCGATAAAATTAAGGAGGCTTTGTCCTGTCTGCCCTTGGACGAGATAATAGAGAGATCTTTTCTCGCCGTAACCGGGCTTACCTCAGAGGGGGAGGGATAAAGTTGATAAAAAAGATGATCCGAATCGCCATATGGGGGCTTATGTCAAGACAGAGGGAGATAGTTTCTTTTCTACATGATGAGGGGCTTCTCCACCTTGAATACAGCGACTCCGCCAAGATGAGCGCGAAGGACTCAGATTCCCTCAGGTTGCTGAGGGGAAAGCTTATGGGAATGATCGAGCTGTTAGAGTGGGATGGCTGGGACGATATAAGCGATGGCTATATAAGAGACGTCGATGCAAAGCTCGATCTGCCATTTTCCCAGTTGGTCACCGAGATAGACGGGAGTCTGGATCACTTTAAATCTCAGCTTTCTGCGTTATTTGAAGAGCAGGAAAGCCTTAAAAGACTAAAAAATAGACTAAAAAAAAGCAAAGATACAATATATAGATTTAAGTCTTTTGTGGAGGAACACTCCAGGGAAAACAGAGCAGTGTCGCTTTGGTGGGTAAAGTCCGAAAAAGTGGCGGATGTAGTCGGTCAGCTACAGTCCAATATGAGGTCCGAACTATCCGGCGGTGGTTCAGCCCACGATGTCCGGTATCATTTTTCTTCCGCAGGGGATAAGGAGGGTATTCTCTCCCTCGCGACCGCTGTCGAGTTTGCTGGTATGGTGTCCGATTATATGAAAAATGAGGGGTACATCAGATGGAGTCCCCCCATATCCAATGAAAACGATAGCGTATTGAGGTCTATGGAAGAGGCAGAAAAGGCCCTCTTGCTCCTTCCAGACAGAGAAAAAGAGCTGGAGGAAAAACTGGCCAGGGTCAGATCTGAATGGGGTGGCAAGTTGGGCTGTCTTTTCATCCTCATAGACGAGAGGCTTGAACGACTGGTCGCGGAACAGGGTGCGGTCAAGATGGGATCTACCTTCCTTCTGGAGGGATGGCTTCCTGAGGACGATAGGAACGGCTTTTGTCAGAGAATCAAAGGTCTATTTGGCGATGACGTGCTCATAAGGTGGAGATATCCGGCATCTGACGAGTGGTTAAAGATCCCTACCTCCCTCTCAAATTCCGATATATTCAGGCCTTTTGAACTTTTTTTGAAGCTTGTCCCTCTCCCGAACTACAGGGGTACCGATCCTACCACGATGATAGGTATTTTTTTCCCGTTCTTTGCCGGTTGTATCATAGGGGACGGCGGTTATGGCTTGGTTCTAGCTCTCCTCGCCTGGACTGTGAGGAAAAAGGCCAAAAAACAGGTTGTCCAGGATCTTTCCTACATCCTCCTGGCGATGTCCGCCTGGAGCGTTGTGTGGGGATTAGCCTACGGGGAGTTCTTCGGGGACTTTGCCCACAGGGTTTTGGGCCTGCATCCGCTTTGGGTCGAGAGATCCCACGCGGTGATTCCTGTCCTCTCCTTTACCGTTGCTCTAGGGTTGGCTCATATCCTGATAGGGCTGGGGCTGGGCGTTATAGACGGTTTAAAGAACAAAAATCGTCATGTATGGATGGAGAAGGCTGGAAACGGGATAATAATCATATCCATGGTCGGGCTATTGTGCTCTTTCAAGGGATTTATCCCTCAGCCGTTTTTTTCTTTTTCCATCGGCGTACTGATATTAGGGCTTATCCTCCTGGTGGCTGGAGGGGGGATCGGGGGGATAGTCGAGGCCATGAGCTCCTTTGGCAGCGTCCTTAGCTACGTCAGAATAGGGGCGATTGGGCTCTCCTCCGCCATTTTAGCCATGGTAGCATCTAAGTTCGTCGACGTCCTTGGCATCTCTTTCTTAGGCGTTTTTATAGCCCTTGCTATTCATCTTCTCAACTTTGTGCTGGCTATAGCTGAATCTGGGTTGCATTCTGCAAGGCTGCATTATGTGGAATTCATGGGGAAGTTTTACACCGGAGGGGGAAATCAGTACAGGCCCTTCAAAAAAAGGAGGAATTTTTGATGGAAAAAGCTCTTATAGCCCTTGCCGCAGCCCTTGCGGTTGGCATCCCTTCTATCGCGACCGCTCTTGCTCAGGCTAAAATAGGCAGCGCCGCCGCTGGAACCATAGCCGAGAAGCCGGAGACGTCTGGGACTATGATCATACTTGAGGCGATTCCGGAGACCATGGTGATATTGGGGTTCGTCGTCGCCATAATGATCATACTACAGCTTGCTTGAGCGTAGAGATGAAACGTGGCTCCGATCTAGAGGCCTTCATCAGGGCCCTTAAGGTTGAGGACGAAGAGGAGCTCGGTAGGATAAAGTCTCAGGTTGAGGAGGATATCGCCGACATGATAGCCCTCAGGCGAAAAGAGGTTGAGGAAAGGGCAAGGGAAATAGTCGAAGAACAGTCTTTGGCCATATCCCAAAAAAGGACCTCTTTAGAGCTTAAATACAGGGCTGAAATACTGGAGGCCCTTGAGGCCGTCCAGGTAGAGGTCTGCGATAAAGTCCGGTCCCGGATAGAGGAAAAACTTGACCAGCTGGTCTCCTCCGACCTGTACGGAAAAGCGATAGAAACTCTTGTAAAAGAGATCGTCCCCAGTCCCGATTCGGACGTAACTGTATTTGCTCCGCTCTCTGAGGTGGATGCTCTATCCCATAAGGGGTACAACGTTAAGGACGGATCTTTTGAGAGATGGGGCGGCTGTTTGGTCGTCAACCGGAGAGGAGGAGCTGTTTTTGAGAATACCTTCAGCGGAAGGCTCGAAAGGCTTTTTCCTGAGGTCGC
Organism: uncultured Synergistaceae bacterium; assembly: GCA_964395085.1. Classification (GTDB taxonomy): domain Bacteria; phylum Synergistota; class Synergistia; order Synergistales; family Dethiosulfovibrionaceae; genus Dethiosulfovibrio. Next base: position 5,010 of record CAYNAN010000039.1, on the reverse strand, counting down.
AAGAACTTTGGCGATCGAGTTCAATAAAATACTTGAAAAATATGAGTTTATTTCAGAGCGACTACGGTTATCTTAATGCTCGTCTTAGGGGAAGGTGGGGAGCGTTTTACGCTCCCTCTTTTTTCGACTCTCTATCGGAGGAAAATCTAGAAAGTTTGGAACAGGCTATGTTGAAAGGACCCTATTCACCTCACTACAGAAGGGAGCTGGCCTCCACTAGATCGTCGGTTCTTGAGAGGATCGAGAAGGCAGCCACTTCTGGAGCCTCGGAGAGAATACGATCTGTGGAGGGGTTCGCCACAGGTGAGGCGAAGGAACTTATACCGATTCTTTCGATGGGAGGAGAAATTTTCAACTCCAGGGTCCTGTTACGGAAGTTTCAGGGGCATGACAGCCGATCTGGAAGGCCTCAATGGCATGACTACGGTCCTTTGGGCGCTTTTTTCTTTGACTCAGTATGGGAAGAATGCTCAACCCCGATGGAGGCCATAGAGAGATGCTATACCAGCGGGAAGCCCACCGCAGTGCCCCTTGCTCGTTCGTTGGAGGTTTTCCTCCATACCGGTAGTTTTTTTGACGCTGAGAGATGTTATATGTCGGGCATCATAGAGTGGTGTTTGAAACCGCTGGGCGGTGTCTCTCCGGGAAAGCTTACTGTAGGGGAGTTTTTAGCCAGATCGATAGATCTGTGGAACATACAGATCTGGTTCAGGAAGGGTGTTGGGTCAGATATAAAAGCGGGCGACTACCTTGCAGGAGGCACGATTGGTATAGATATCCTCGAAAAAAACAAGGATGTTTACGGCCTTTTGTCCGGCAGCTTGTGGTCCAGTTCGGCTCTGACACCTGGAATAACCTTTCCCGTTTTAGGTCGATTTCTCCAAAACGAGTTTTTACGGTGGCAGATAGGGCTTTTTCGCTCCGATATCCTCGGTATCGGCGTAGCTATCGCCTACATGGCGAGACAGGTTTTGGAATGGCGAAATATGGAGATACTTGCTGTGGGGCTATCTGCCAATCTTCCACCTGAAAGAATCAGGAGACTCCTATGGAGGCTATGAAATGTCCGACGTAAAGAAAAGCGTTCAGGCTGTGGTTTTAGGAAGGCGTTTTTTTATAGATCTATGGGGGATCATGGGGGTCACCCCGATCCTTTGCGAGGACCCTGGAGAAATAGCCTCGGTACTGCCGGAGCTGCTGTCCAGATCTAATATAGCCTGCGTAATTACGGAAGAGCGATGGTTTTGCGATGTACCTCTGCCGCTTAGAAAAAAGCTTGAGGATATGGTGACCCCGATATGGGTCTCACTGCCTACTCTTATGATCGGGGAGGAAGGTGTATGACCAACAAGTCCAGCGTTTGGGGAATAGCAGGTCCTGTGATTAAAACTAGAGTCGACTTTTCCGTATCTATGTACGAGGTCGTCAATGTCGGTCCTCAGGGGCTATTAGGAGAGGTCATTAGGATAAGGGAAAATGTGGTGGATATCCAGATATACGAGAGTCCCGACGGTCTTTTGGTTGGAGATCCTGTCTACTTTACCGGCAAACTGTTGTCCGTCGAGCTCGCTCCGGGGCTTCTCGGGTCGGTGCTGGACGGAATAGGCCGCCCTCTAAGGACCTTGGGCTCCGATGGAGCCTTTTTGGAGAGAGGGAAGACCCTGTCCTCCGTGGATCAAGAGAGAAAGTGGAAATTCATCCCTATTATTTCCGAAGGGGCTAGGGTATCCCCAGGGGACGTGCTTGGCGTGGTGAAAGAGTGCCCAGCTATCGATAACCTAATCACCTTGCCTCCCAACCATCCAGGGGGGGTTCTGTCCTATGTGGCCACTGAGGGCGATTACTCTGTATCTGACACGATAGCTATCTGCGACGGAGAGCCGATACCTATGTGCCAGAGATGGGACGTCAGAAGAGCCCGCCCCATAGCTAAGAGGCTGCCTCTTAGCTCCCCTTTGGTGACGGGACAAAGGGTTTTGGACACTCTGTTTCCATTAGCCCAGGGCGGGGCGGCGGTCCTCCCCGGTGGATTTGGAACTGGGAAGACCGTTACCCAGCAGTCCATAGCGAAGTGGTGCAACGCTGACGTTATAGTTTATATCGGCTGTGGGGAGAGGGGAAACGAGATGACCGAGGTACTTGAGGAGTTTCCCACTCTGATGGATCCGTACAGGGACTCCCCTCTGATGGACAGGATGGTCCTGATCGCCAATACCTCCAATATGCCTGTGGCGGCCAGGGAGGCCAGCGTGTATTTAGGCATGACCGTGGCTGAGTACTACAGGGATATGGGGTTGAACGTCGCCATAATGGCCGACTCTACGTCGAGATGGGCCGAGGCTCTCAGAGAGATCGGGGGAAGGCTCGAGGAGATGCCAGGAGAGGAGGGATATCCAGCCTACCTAGGGACCAGGCTAGCGGAGTACTACGAGAGGGCTGGAAAGGCATCTTTGTTAGGAAGTCCCTCCAGGGAAGGCTCGATAACCGTCATAAACGCCGTATCCCCAGCCGGAGGGGATTTTTCCGAGCCGGTCACTCAGGCCAGTTTACGGCTATCGGGTGTCTTCTGGGCGCTGGATAAGTCCCTTGCTCAGCAGAGACATTTCCCCTCCATAAATTGGAATCAGAGCTACAGCCTTTACGACAAAGAGCTTGAAGGATACTATCTGAAGACGTCTCCTGACTGGGGCGACCTGAAGATGTTCATAAGGGAGAGACTCTCTTCGGAAAAGGCGTTAAAAAATCTGGTGCAGTTGGTCGGACGGGACGGTCTTTCGGAGAGGGACAAGTGGACCTTGGCCTTCGTGGAGATAATAAAATCAGTTTATCTCCAGCAAAACGCCTTCGACCCCGCCGATGCCTCAAGCAGTATAGCGGTTCAGGCCTGCCTTCTCCGCTGCATGAGAGACCTCGACATCGCCGTCATCGATTTAATAGGCGATGGATGTGGATTTGATGTAATCTCAAAAAAGCCTATGATAAAAGATCTATTGTCCCTTCGTGGTCTTGGGGTCGAGGATCTTCAGGATAAGTTCTCCCGGTGGTTGGAGTTACTGACCGACGATCTAAAAAGTTCTGTGGTGGTGATTTCCGATGCGTCTGTATAGAGAGGGATACTCAGGGATATCGGGAATGGCTGGTCCTCTGCTGTTCGTCAAGGGAGTTAAAAACGCTGGGTACGGCGAGTTGGTGACGGTTGAGGACGGCGACAGATCCCGAAAGGGGCAGATACTCCAGATAGAGGGAGACCTATGCATAGTTCAGTTGTTCGACGGATCTATGGGGTTGCCGACCGGTGGGACCACGGTCTGGATGGAAAGAAGCGTCGTCAAGGTCCCGGTAGGCCCCAATCTGATAGGCAAGGTCCTAAACGGTAGAGGACAGGATGAGGACGGCAGGGAGATCCTGCTCTGCGAGGATAGGCTGCCTGTCTCCGGCCTCCCCATAAATCCAGCGAGAAGATCCAGCCCAAGATCGTTTATACAGACCGGGATCTCTTCCATCGATATGATGAATACCTTGGTTAAGGGGCAAAAGTTGCCTATCTTTGCCGGTCCGGGCCTTCCAGCTAACGAGATAACGGCGCAGATAGTCAGGCAATCCAGGGTCGTCGACGGTGGAGGCCAATTCTTGGTCGTATTCGCTGCGATGGGAATAACCAAAAGAGAGGCCCAGTTTTTCATGGATTCCTTCAGGGAGACCGGTGCCATCGATAAAGGCGTGTTTTTCATAAATTTGGCCAGCGATTCCGCAGCTGAGAGGCTTTTGACCCCTAGAATGGCCCTCACTGTGGCCGAATATTTTGCCTTTAAAAAGGGTTACGATGTCCTTGTCGTCATGACCGACATGTTGCACTATTGTAATTCCCTCAGGGAGATAAGCGCCGCAAGGGAGGAGGTCCCAGGCAGGAGGGGATATCCGGGATATATGTATTCCGACCTTTCGGAGCTATACGAAAGAGCAGGTTGTATAGAGGGCCATCCAGGTAGCATTACCCAGATTCCCATAATAACCATGCCGGACGATGATATGACCCACCCTGTGGTGGATCTCTCCGGTTACATAACTGAGGGACAGATAGTCCTCGGTCGAGATCTCAAGGATAGGGGCATTTTCCCCCCTATCGATGTCCTGCCCAGCCTGAGTCGATTGATGAACAAAGGGATAGGAAAGGGTAAAACCGTGGATTATCATAGATCCATGGCCGATCAGCTTTATGCGTCCTATTCTAAGGCGAGGGAGCTGGAGAAACTCCGGTTGATAGTAGGGGACGACGGTTTGACGGAGACAGAGCACAGATACATCCAATTTGGAAGGGATTTTGAGTCCCTGTTTATCGATCAGGGGGACACCCCTGTTCCCATCGAGGGGTCCTTCGATCGGGCTTGGAGATCATTGAGAGTCCTTCCTGACCAGGAACTCTTCAAATTACCGTCCGATATGGTCGCCAGACGGAGCCGATAAAATGGCCAGCCCCGCTACCAGGGATCGTCTTCTCGCGGTCTCATCTCAGATCGGCGACGTGGTTTTCGGGAAAGGACTTCTTGAGAAAAAAAGGGATGCCTTGATGAGGGCTATGGAAGGCGAAAAAAAAAGATTTGAGTCCGTAAAAGCTAGGTTCAAGCAGCTCTCCTCGGAGATATCAACCATATACGGATTGGTCAGGGCTTACGATGGAGCCGAGGCCGTCGAGATATTGGGGTTGCAGAGATCGCCTTTGTTCATCTTAGCCAGGCGAGAGTCCCTTATGGGGTGTGGCTACACAAGCTTTGTCCCCGATGACGGAGAGAATAGGTTCAATCAGTCTATGGCTATGGACCCCGCTTTGACATCTCTTTACATGGAAGAACTCGTAAATCTGATATCTATTTGTGAACCGACTCTATGGGAATATGTTACACTTAGAAGCAAGATAAAGGCATTTGAGGCAGAGTTAAAAAAAACAAATTTAAAGATAAATTCACTTGAGTATTCCTTGCTTCCCTCTCTGATCGATGAGAAAAGGCGTAT
>CAYNAN010000038.1:20842-22041 GCA_964395085.1 uncultured Synergistaceae bacterium | reverse complement strand
TGACTATCTCGTTGTCCTTTATCATGTAGTGGACGTCCCTCTTGAACAGGGTTCTCGCCTTTATGGCCTGGAGTATCTTATGGGCCATGTCGGCGTGAGCCATGTCGGTGAAGAGGTCGGGGATGGACAGGGCCTCCTCGCACTTGGCTATCCCTCGAGACGTCAGAGCGACGGACCGCTCTTTCTCGTCGTACTCGAAATCTCCGTCGGGCTCGGGTCGCTCCTGGCCGTCCAGGACCGACGGTTTCACCTCGTTCGGGTCCTTCGCCACCCCTGAAAGCCTGGAGGCAATCTGGTCGGCCCTTACGTAGGGCTCCTCGCTGTCCTCCGACGGCCCTGATATGATGAGGGGGGTCCTGGCCTCGTCCACCAGTATGGAGTCGACCTCGTCGACGATACAGTAGTTATGTCCCCTCTGGACCATCTGGGACTGAGACAGAACCATGTTGTCCCTCAGGTAGTCGAAGCCGAACTCGCTGTTGGTCCCGTAGGTTATATCGGATCGGTAGGCTCTGCGGCGTTCTTCCGGGTCCATGAAGGAGTAAATCACCCCGACGGAAAGCCCCATGGCCCTGTAAAGGGGGCCCATCCATGCGGAGTCCCTCTTCGCCAGGTAGTCGTTGACCGTGACCACGTGGACGCCTCTACCGGACAGAGCGTTAAGTATTACCGCAAGGGGTGCGACCAGGGTCTTTCCCTCTCCGGTTTTCATCTCGGCGATGTTTCCCTGATGGAGCGCTATACCGCCCATCATCTGGACGTCGAAATGTCTGAGCCCTAACGCCCTCACCGAGGCCTCCCTGACCATGGCGAAGACCTCCGGAAGGCGGTCTTCCATAGCCTTAGAGAGAGCCTGTCCCTCCAACTCCCGAAACTGGTCCTTTATGGCCAGAGCCCTTCCGAGGATATCCTCGTCCGAGAGAGCCTGGATCTGTGGCTCAAGGGCGTTTACCTCGTCAACAACCTTCCTGTAGCTCTTGAGCGCCCTCTCGTTTGGATCAAGCCCCAAAGCTTTTTTCAATGAACCGAACAATCATTCCACCTCAAATCGTTTTTTTTCAGTCCGAATCGACGATAAGGTCCCACCCACAGGTCAGATAGACCGCCCCGGACCATACGGTCAAGGCCAGAGCGATCCACATGGCTGGAAGAGCGAAAGGGACTTTAAATATCATCATGCTTATGGCTATTATCTGGAC
>CAYNAN010000038.1:0-20742 GCA_964395085.1 uncultured Synergistaceae bacterium | reverse complement strand
GCGAAAACGTCTCCGTAGGTGATGTTCAGGCCCAGGTTTACCATGTAGGGGATGTCAAAATCTATCCTTACAGTGAGCAAAAAGACAACCAATGGAGCCAGAAAAATCCGTGACAAACTGAGCATATTAGGGACGTTCAACGCGGACGGCATGATAAATCCTCCTTATGACTGTTGCTATCTTCCGGGCCAGTATATTATGACACAAAAGACGGACCTGTACAGGTATCAGAGGGAAACTCAGGGGCAAAGACTTAGTGATAGAGTAAGAGGAGGGCCGAAACGGCCCTCCTCTTACTCTATCACTAACCGCCTAGATAGGCCTCTTTTACCCTTGAGTCACTCAGAAGATCCTGTCCCGTTCCCTCAAGGACCACCGACCCAACCTCCAACACGTAGGCATAGTTCGCTATCTTGAGGGCAGCGAAGGCGTTTTGTTCCACCAACAGCACCGTCTTACCCTGGGAGTTTATCTCCTGAATTATGTCGAATACCTCTTTCACGAGCAGAGGTGCCAGCCCCAAAGACGGCTCGTCGAGCATTATCACGTCAGGCCTGCTCATGAGGGCCCTTCCTACGGCCAACATCTGCTGCTCCCCGCCGGACAGGGTCCCTCCCTTCTGCCAGGACCGCTCCTTAAGCCTGGGAAAAAGCTCGTAAACCCAACGGATATCGTCTTTTACGCCGTCCTTGTCGGTCCGAATGTAGGCCCCTAAGTGAAGATTTTCCTCCACTGTAAGGTGAGGAAGTATCCTGCGCCCCTCAGGACACATGACGACCCCGGCTTTGACTATCTCCTCGGGGGTCTTTTTTAGGAGGTTGGCGTTATCCAACCCCTCGAAGGTAACCTCGCCGGATGCCTCTTTCAGTAGGCCTGATATGGCCCTTATGGTGCTGCTTTTTCCCGCACCGTTGGCCCCTATCAGGGTTACGACCTTGCCCTTAGGGACGTCTATGGAGACTCCCTTGACAGCGTGAATCCCTCCGTAGTGGACGTTCAGATCCCTTATTTTAAGCATCGGCAAGGTACTCCTCTCCGAGATATGCCTCGATAACCTTGGGATTGCCCTGTATCTCCTTAGGGTTTCCCTGGGCTATGAGCTTTCCGTAGTCCAGAACCCATATGTGTTCACACACCCCCATGACGACCTTCATGTCGTGTTCTATCAGTAGAATGGTCAGATTGAACTCGTCCCTGAGCCTCCTTATGAAGCCCATGAGGACGTGGGATTCCTCCGGGTTCATCCCGGCAGCCGGCTCGTCCAAGAGGAGAAAACGAGGCTCTGTCGCCAGGGCACGGGCTATCTCGAGACGACGTTGCTGCCCGTAGGGCAACGACTCGGATCTCTCGTCCGCCACTTTGTGGAGGTCGACCCTCTCTAGAAGTTCCATGGCCTTTTCCCTTACCTCTCGCTCCTCTTTGTTGAAGGAGGGAAGGTTTAAGGGAGCTTGCCACCAACGGCTCTTCTGCCTGAGGTGGGATCCTATCATGACGTTTTGGAGGACCGTCTCGTTCTTAAAAAGCCTGATATTCTGGAAAGTCCGGGCTATCCCCATCCTACACACCTTATAGGGGGCCATGCCGGTTATGTCGTTGCCTAAAAACGATACTTTTCCCTCCGTGGGCCTGTAGTATCCGGTTATCATGTTGAAGGAGGTGGTCTTTCCAGCACCGTTAGGGCCGATAAGCCCGACTATCCTGTTTTCCTGGATAGCCATGGAAAAGTCGCTGACAGCGGTGACACCGCCGAACCTCATTGTGAGGTTTACAGCGTCAAGTATGACAGGTCGATCAGCCATTGGATTTTCCTCCCTTCCCTGATCTAAGAAGGCCATTCCAGGAGAACTCCCTGTTGCCCATGACCCCGTCTGGCCTGTATATGATGATCAGGATCAGAGAGATGGCGAATATGACCATCCTCATACCTGGGATGCCAGGTATATGGAGCGATCCTATGGATATTGGGTTCTCCACTATCCTGAGCCACTCCAGGAGAATGGTGACTATGGTGGCCCCTATTACACTGCCGGCCAATGAGCCAAGACCACCGGCAACGACCACCATCAGGACGTTGTACGTCATCGTGACCATGAACATCTTCGGGTCTATGGTGGTCAACAGGCTTGCCATCAGGGCTCCCCCTATTCCGGCAAAGAAGGCCCCTATGGTGAAGGAGATGACCCTGTAGCGGGATGTGTCTATCCCCATGGCCTTGGCCGCAAGCTCGTCGTCCCTTATAGCCTTGAGGGCGTTTCCAAAGTTGCTGTTTACCAGACGGTACATCACGTAGAGGGTGAAGAAAGTCCAGCCGTAGTTCCACCAAAGGTTTGCGTATGGAGGGATGCCCTTCAGACCCAGAGCTCCGTTGGTTATGGTGGGGATGTTGTTTGCAACCACCCTGATGATCTCGGCGAATCCCAAGGTGGCGATACCGAGGTAGTCCCCTCCCAGTTTGAGAACCGGAATCCCTATCAGCAGCCCAGCCAAAGCCGCGACTACACCACCGGCCAATACAGCAACGACAAAAGGAGCATGGGCGGCATAGAGCAGCGGATGGAGAGGCTCAAGGATAAAGATCATATCCTTCTGCATCTGAGGCAGTATAAGCATGGAGGACACGTAGGCACCTATGCACATAAAACCGGCGGTCCCAAGGGAAAACATCCCGGTTATGCCGTATATCAGGTTGAGGCTGAGCCCCAATATGGAGTATATGGCTATTAGGTTGAGTATCTGGATCTTATACCCGTCCAGGTGGGACGGGGCCCACCACAAAAACACCCCCACCAGAGCCAATGCCGTCAAAGACAGAAACAGATTTCTAGTTTTGTTGGCTTCCATCATATCTTCTCCTCTATTTTCTCCCCCATAAGCCCGGTGGGCTTGGCCAGAAGTATCACTATCAGGAGTATAAAGGCAAAGGCGTCCTTGAACCCAGAGAGGTCGGGAAAGAACGCGACGGTCATGATCTCCACAAAGCCCAGAATGAGGCCACCGATGACAGCCCCATGGATCGAGCCTATTCCACCGACGACGGCAGCGATAAAGGCCTTTATACCGGGCATGAAACCCATAAGAGGCTGGATCTGGGGGTAGCGAAGGGCCCACATGATGCCGGAGGCCGCCGCCAGGGCCGAGCCCAAGCCGAAGGTGAGGGCTATTATCCTGTTGACCGACACCCCCATTAGCCTGGTGGTCTCTATGTCCTTGGATATCGCCCTCATGGCCAGACCGGGCTTGGTCTTGTAGACGATAAAGAGCAGGCCAAGCACCAGGGCCAGACAGGTTATCGGAACTATTATGGCAAGAGGAAGTATCCTGACCCCTTTAACGATGACCACCTTGACAAAAAAGTCCGGCCTGACGACCGGCCTGGGGATGCCGGAGAAGATCACTATCGCCAGGTTCTGGATCAAAAAGGACATACCGATTGAGCTTATGAGGGCCGATATCCTGGGCGCGTCCCTCAGCGGTTTGTAGGCGATCTTGTCCACCATAACGCCGCAGAGGGCGCAGAGGGCGATGGAGAGAACCGCTCCAACAGCCCATGGAAGATTGAAAAGTGTTCCGGAAAAAAAGATAAAGTAGGCCCCCAGCATGAAGATATCGCCGTGGGCAAAGTTTATGAGCCTCAGTATCCCGTAGACCATGGTGTAGCCTATCGCCACAAGGGCATAGAGGCTTCCCAAGGTCAGTGCGTTGAAAAAATGCTGCACGAACATCTGAACCGTCATAGAGTCACCTCCTGAAAAAAGGGGGGAGGCCAGCTCCCCCCTGCAAAGGTATCCGAGTATCCTTACATATCAGGCTGAACAGAGGCGGCGTAAACCTGGACCCCGTCCTTGACGACCTTTATTCCGACCGGCTTTTCAGCGTCGTGGGTCTCGTTTATGGTTGTGAGACCGGTCACTCCAGGCCAGTCCTTGGCTGAGGCGAAGGCCTCGGTGATCTTCTCGGGATCAGCGCTGTTGGCCCTCTTGATTGCGTCGACCACGAACATGTAGCAATCGTAACCAAGAGCGGAGTTAGCGTTGGGCTCGGCCATGTCCGTCCCGGCATACTTCTCCCTCCAGAGCTTCGTGAAGGTCTCAGCCTCTTTGGACATGTCGGGCATCTCAGGAGCATAGGGGAAGGAGGTATAGGCAAATCCCTCCGCAGCCTCTCCGCCTATCTTGACCAGGTCGGGGTTGTCCATGGCGTCCCCACCCATGATGTGGAAGGTCGCACCAAGCTCACGAGCCTGCTTCATGATGACCGCTCCCTCGGCAAAATAGGACGGTATGTATAGGAAATCGGCTCCCTTGTTTATGGCGTCGGTGATCTGAGCGGTAAAGTCCTGGTCACCGGACTGGTACTTGTAGTTTCCGACTATGGCCCCGCCCCTCTTCTCGAAGGCCTTCTTGAAGAAGTTTCCAAGGCCAACGGAGTAATCCTGAGCTACATCAAGGAGGAGCGCGGCCTTCCTTGAGCCGAGACTATCGTAGGCGTAGGTAGCGGCGGCAGCTCCCTGATAGGGATCGATAAAGCACATACGGAAATAATATTTCTTTCCCTGGGTCACGAGAGGGTTGGTGGCAGAGTCGGTGATACAGGGTATGCCAGCGACCTCCGCGACCTCTCCTCCAGCCATGGAAAGAGATGAGCCATAGCTGCCTATTATGGCCACGACCTTATCCCTCTCGATAAGCCTCTTAACGGCGTTTGCAGCCTCGACCTTGTCGGATTTGTTGTCGACGATAAACAGCTTGACCGGACGGCCAAGCACCTCAGGTACCTGCTCGTGAGCCAGCTTGATCCCCTCGACCGTGAGCTGACCTCCGAAGGCGTTCTGTCCCGTCATGGGCTCGTAAACACCTATCCTGATCTCCTCCGCCGCAAGAGCGGCACCAGCTAACACCATAACGACAAGTACAGATAACAAAACCCTAAAACTCTTCAACTCAAACGTCCCTCCCTGCAATAGGATATTGTGTGAACAGTACGAATCAATTATATACTAAAAACCGTCAAAAGAAAAAGCCTCTGAGACTATGTCAGAGGCTTTCTTCCGTCTATAAGTTTTGATATCTCGTTTTGAAAGCTGGTCAGATCGGTAAACTCCCTGTAGACCGACGCAAAACGGACGTAGGCGACCTTGTCCAGCTCGGCAAGTTCCTCCATGACGATCTGACCTATTCTGACGCTGGAGACCTCTCCAGCTCCCTCCGCCAGCAATCTGTCCTCCACCCTACAGACGGTCTCCTCCAGTCTATCCAGGGAGATCGGGAGCTTTTCACAGGCTTTCCTTATTCCTCTGAAGACCTTCTCCCTGTCGAAGGCCTCCCTTCTACCGTCTTTTTTCGATACCCAGAGCAATTTCTTCTCGTCCACCCTCTCGTAGGTGGTAAAACGGGAGGAGCAGGAAGGACACTCCCTCCTTCGCCGGACGATCCGTCCCTCGTCGGCTGTTCTGGTCTCTATCACCCTTGTCTCGGAGGCGGCGCACTTAGGACACCTCATATTATTATCCCCCTTAAAGACGTGCACAAGAAAAAAAGGCCCGGAATTGACTCCGGGCCTTAGATCCATCAAAGCTCTACCGGTGTTTCTTTTTGGCAAGCTCCTGCTTCTTCCTCTTCTTGGCCTCACTGGGCTTCTCGTAATGCTCTCTCTGGCGAGCCTCCCTGAGAACCCCCGTTCTGGAGACGTCCCGTTTGAATCGCCTGAGGGCGTCCTCGAGGGACTCGTTGTCGCGTCTGACAACTGTCGTCATATCCCTTCCCTCCTTTCTTCTCCACCGACGCCTATCCTGGAGGCCATCCCAAGGGACGACCTGAAAGCAGGTGGACGTGAAGGTGGGGGACTGTCTGACCGGCGTCCTCGCCACAGTTGACGACGAGCCGATATCCTGAATCCGGAGAGATACGTCGAACAACTTCCCGGACTGCAACCATTAAAGAAACCCAGAGGACTTCGTCCTCGACATGAGAAGCAGAGGGAACGTGATCCTTCGGAATTATCAGGATATGACTAGGAGCCTGCGGGACGATATCCCTGAAGGCGAGGCATACCTCGTCCTCATAGACTATATCGGCCCTAAGTTCACCGGAAACGATCCTGCAGAAGGGACAACTCTGACTCAAACGACCTCACCTCTCCGTGATCTGATCTAAACCATTCGATCAGACACTAAGGGTATTTTATACTACTGTGCTCCGACATACAATAGCACGAGACCACGCTTTTACCGCTGGATCTTCCGATTTTTCCGAAATGCCCCTTATAAGGGGCAATAGGCGGTCAGGGCAACCTCTCCTGTAGACCTGTCTGAGCAAAGGAACCGACAGTTCGTCGTCTTGCCTTTTGAGGAAGGACTCTATCCTGTGTATCTCTGGCAAGGGAAGATCCTGGGGCCACTGGGCCATGAGGACTCCAGCTACCTGAGATGACACCGGGTCGGCAAGACCGGCGTATACCGATCTGCCCCCTGGTATGGCCTTTAGCCACTTGAGATATTTTCTCGCGACCCCCAGCGTCATGGAGCTAAAATGAGGAGCTCCTGCCATGGCAAAGCGAAGAGATACCATTGGATCATTTACGCCTGAGAGGCCGTCCACTATCTCCTCGTCCAGGCCATAGCGGGATATGGAGTTTTCAAGGGCGGAGCATACCTCGGCGGAGCAGACGGAGGGGATCAACCGTTTTATAGCCAGGGCTCTAACCTCGGGCAAGGAGCTGTCCAGTCTCTTTATGAGCCTGCTCCGCTCTGAGCCAGAACAGCCTCTGTCGGTCCTGGATACAATGGAGTCCATGGCCTCCTCTGCCTCGGAGACTATCTCCTCGAACCGCCTGATTCTACGGGATTCCTCCTCCCGCTTGGCCCTCTCCCTCTCCTCTTTTCTCTCCTTCCTCCTTTTCGACGCTCCCTCTATGGTGCTGGACACCCACGATGAAACCTTGATAAACGGGTCCCACATCCAGCTGAGGTCCAACTTAAGCCCCTCCCCTGGATCGACATCCTTTTCAACGGGCTCTCCGGACCTGAACCTGTCCCTGAGGGTCATGTATGCCTCGGAGATAAGCTCGAAGTCGCTGGATCGACCGGTCCTGTCGACATCTGGATGGGATTCCCTGGCGCAACGACGGAAAGCGGCCTTGACCTCGGACCAGGGTGCTCCGGGGGAGAGGTTTAATATGTTATAGCATTCTCTGACCGTCATTCCGTTCATCTCTCGACCTCGGCCTCCATGGCCTCTATCATTCTGGCGGCGACCTTCATCCCATCCCTGTAAAGGTGGGGCTCAAGGTCCGCCATCATAAACGCCTTATTGAGGAGTCTCTCCGCCCTGTCAATCTGGTAAAGGGGTAGACAGGATTTTATCCTTCGGAAACGCCTCTCAAGGGATCTAGGGTCCATCCTATCCAATCTGTCCTCGGAGGAGACCCCTAACTCCATAGGAGCTATGGTTATAGACTCGCCAGAGTCCCTGGTGAGGTGGACCTTCAGGAGCCCTCCCGAATCGATCCTAAAGTCCAGGTCCACCCTCTCTCCCTCGGAGACCCCCTTGAGATCAAGCTTGGCTATTATCCTGCAACGCCTAGATCTCTCTGGATCTCCCTGAAAGAGGGACAGGGATAGGTCACCTCCTCCGACGCTCTTAAACGCTTTGTTCGATCTTGCCGGGAGGGGATGGCCTTTTTTTAGGATTGAGACGGGGGATCCATCAAAGGCGATTATTCCCAGACTCTCCGAAAGAACGTCCAGCAAAAGTCGACCTGTTCCGTTGACGCCATACATGGCAGCCCCTATGGCCACCGCCTCATCGGGGGATCGGCCCATCCTGACCGGGACCGGTATTTCCCGGGATAACATGGCCTTGAGGAGAGGTATGCGGCTGCTACCTCCGACCATTATGACGCAGTCCGGTTCGTGCCTCCTCCAGAGGGAGACCCCCAGATCCACCGCCTTCCTGAGCCAGGGGGCCGCCAGTCTTTCCACGTCGCCCCTGGAAAAGGTCAAATCCGACCGATTTTCATCCAGTGGAACTGGAACCTGCCAGGTAAGCTTTTCCTGAAAGGAAAGGGCGCATTTAACCTGCTCTGCCTCGAAAAGGAGCAGCCGAAACAGGGGATCGTCCTCATTCAGGTCGACCCCCAGCCTCTCAGCCATGAAGAGGGCGATGGCACGATCTATCTCTCCTCCTCCTGAGGAGGAGTCGCCTAAACTCTCGAGTACCTGCCAGGTCTGGCCGTCCCTCTCGACGACCGACACATCTACGGTCCCGCCTCCGAAGTCGAACACCAGAATTTTTCCGGTGCTCTCGCAGGCAAGAGCAGCAGCGGTGGGCTCGTTCAGTATCCTCACGTCCTCAAAACCTGCCTGTCTGGCGGTTCTTGCCATGGCAGAACGCTCCAGGAAGCTGAACTGCGCAGGAACGGTTATCACACATTCCGTCACCAGCACGTTAAGGAAGGCCTCGCAGTCCTCCCTGAGCGCCGATATGAGGGGAACCAGTATCTCCTGAGCGCTCCTGTGCCTTCCGTCAGCAACAGGGGCCCAGTCCGATCCCAACCTCCTCTTGACGTCCCACCAGCACCCGAACACGGGGTGGAACGCCTTTCTTCTGGCGTCCTCTCCAACGTGCCATCCTGCTTTATCGAGACATACGAAGGACGGGGTCCTGAACTGTCCCCACCGGTTAGGTATCAGTTTCACATCTCCGTCGATACAGACCGAGGCCAGGGCGTATCTGGTCCCTAGGTCTATGCCGACTACCGGTGATGTCATGGCACAACCTCTCCTTTGAGATCCCCGTTTTCCATAGAGTTGATCTTTATCCTCGACATGGAAGAGGGTGATCCCTCTCCAACCGCAGTCACCCTCAAAAAATGGGGGGTATAGCCGCTAATCGATCCGTCGGAGGCCTCCTCCACCAGGATTTGGGCAACGTCGCCGATCCAACGCCTTGAGTAGGAGTCCAGAAGCTCATGGCCCAGGTCTATGGTCATCCGACATCTGTCTTCAGCGACCGCTCTGGACTGCCTAGGCAGGGAGTAGGCGGACGTTCCTTTCCTAGGGGAGAAGGGGAAGGCGTGAATCCTACCGATGGCCCCTCGCCTCAGGACTTCCAGTGTGTTTTGGAACGCTATGTCGTCCTCCCCTGGAAATCCCAGCAGGACATCGGTGGATATATGGACGTCCTCCCCCAATGCCCCCCTTATCCTGTCCAAAAGGCGAAGGTAGTCCGAGGAGGTATGCCCTCTTCTCATTGCGGCCAGGACGCCATCGTCGCCGCTTTGAAGGGGCAGGTGTAGATGATGGCAGAACTGGGGTACGTCTCTCATGGCGTCGAGGAGGTCCTCTCCTATGGAGAAAGGCTCCAGGGATCCCAGCCTTATCCTGAGCAATCCAGGGATCTCCCCTATCCCCCTGATAACGTCAGCCAACGAAGGGCCTCCGTCCCTGCCGTATAGGCCGAGATGGACCCCGGTCAGCACCACCTCGGGACAGCCCGACTCCACCACCGAGACTATCTCGTTTTTTAGGTCATCCCAAGGACGACTCACCGGCTTTCCCCTCAGAAAGGGGATTATGCAGTAAGAGCAAAAATGGTCACAGCCGTCTTGGACCTTCACGAAGGCCCTGGTCCTTAGCCTGGGCCTGTCAAGGAAAAGCTCCTCCCACCGAGAGTCGTCCGTGACGTTAGCCTTGAAGATATGGACGTCCCCTCCCGTTAAGAGGCCCTCCACGAGGGCAACGACTTGGTCTTTTTTTCTGTTGCCAACGGTCAGGTCGATCCCTAAACCCTGGGCCTCCTCACAGGACAGTCCCTGGGCCCAGCACCCAACCGCAACTACAAGACCGTCCTCGTTCTCCCGCTTTAACCGTCTGACTATCTGGCGACATTTTCTGTCCGCTTGAGCTGTTACGGAACACGAGAGGAGGACAGCCACATCCCAGGGGCCCTCCTCAACGACGGTAGAACCGGATGCTTCGAAGGAGGACGCTATTGCCTCCGCCTCGTAGAGGTTTGTCCGACACCCCAGGGCCTTTACAAGTATCCTTTTATCCCTCAGGCAGGTCGGTTCAATATCGTGGGTCATGCCTCAACCGACACCGCCAGACCGTACCAGTCCTCGCTGACTATCTCGTCCAGGATCTTGAGGCCAGCTTCGCTCAATCCACGGATAAAACGGTCCCTCTCATTCACGGTCAGGCCGGAGAATATGGCGACGCCCGAGTCACCTATGGCCTTTGGGACGTCAGGTAACATCATGAGAAGGGGCTCAAGGAGGATGTTGGCTACGAGGAGATCCACGGTCCTGTCGAACCCCTTCAGGAGATCTCCGACCGAAGCCTCTATGGATCCCTCGGAAAGATCGTTCATGGCTATGTTGGAGGCGACCTCCTCCATCACCGATGGATCCAGATCCCTGGCGTAGACCTTTCCTGCACCAAGTTTGACGGCGGCCACCGACAAAATAGCAGAACCACATCCGATATCAGCTACAACCGCCCCTGGAGCTATATGCTTTTCCATCAACGTCAACACGTTCTGGGTGCTCTCGTGATAGCCTGTCCCGAAGGCGGTCCCAGGGTTTATGTAGAGAGGGATCCTGCCTTGGGGCTCTTTTCCCCTGTGCCATGGGGCCAACACCACGAACCCCTCCCCTATGTTGAGAGGTGGAAACGCCTCCATACACTGGGTATGCCACTGTCTGTTCTCTATCTTTCCCATGTCCTTTACCGACACGTCGGGCCACTGGGCTATCAGAGGCGCTATAAGCTCCATCCAGTGCCCAAGGTCGTGGTTGCTCCTGTAGTAGGCACGAAGCTCCACGGACTGGGGCTTATCCTCCTCTTCCGATCCTATACAGCCTGAGGCCTCCGCAAGGGACTGGAGGACCTCTCCCTGTCCAGGAAGGCCTTTCAGGGTGATGTACCACCAATAGCTTTCTATTTCAGTCATGCCGACCCCTCCGTAGTGCCTCTGGAACGTTGAATATCCATAGGCCTCAATTTCGGCGCAAAGCACCGTCATCACCCATTATAGCAAGACCGGAGAAAAAGGGGCTATGCCACATAGAATCGGGGACTAACAAACGAGAACAGGAGGCGTTGTCCCCGCCTCCTGTTCCGACCTACGAGCCGAAAAGGCCCTTCAGTTTATCCCACACTCCCTCCTCAGAGTGGACATCCACGTCCATCTCCGAGGCCAGGGCCTCTATGAGGCTACGCTGCCTCTCGGTCAATTTCTTGGGGACCTCAACAGTGACGTGGAGGAACAGGTCTCCCCTTCTGTTTGGGTTTCTCAGGCTGGGCATACCGACCCCAGAGACCTTGAGCACCTCTCCAGGCTCGGTCCCGGGCTTCACCGTAACATCTGTATCCCCGTCGATCAGGGTCTGTACTGTGACGTTTCCCCCTAAAGCGGCGATGGGGAACGATATGGGGAGCCTTTTGTGAAGGTCCATGCCATCCCTCTCAAAGTCCTGATGGGGAAGCACGTCCATTACCAAGTAAAGATCCCCGGGAGGACCGCCTCTCTCTCCTAGCTCCCCGGCCCCAGGTATTCTTAGCCTCGTTCCACGGTCCACCCCGGCCTGGACCTTGACCTCGATATCCCTGTTTTTACGGACTTTTCCGCCACCACCGCAATCGTGGCATTTGCTCTCAAAGGTTTTTCCCGTGCCACCGCAGTCAGGACAGGTTCCGACCGTGACCGCCTGGCCAAAGAGGGTCTGGGTTCGACGACGAACCTGACCGGATCCGTGGCAGGTGGGACAGGAGGTCACCTTGGAGCCAGGTTCAGCGCCACTGCCGTCGCATCTCGAGCAGGGCTCCCAGCGGGGGATGGTGATTTTTCTGGTTACGCCGGAGGCGGCCTCCTCCAGGGTTATGGCCATCTCCATCTCAAGGTCCGCCCCCCTTACGGGGCCGTCCCTTCTCTGTCCTCTGCCGAAACCACCTCCGAACATGTTGTCGAAGAGGTCTCCGAAGATATCCCCCATCCCCCCCATGTCTCCGAAGGGGGATCCTCCCTGTCCTACGTGGCCGAACTGATCGTACTGGGATTTTTTCCTGGGGTCGCTAAGCACCTCGTAAGCCTCGCCGACCTCCTTGAACTTCTCCTCAGCAGCCGAGTCTCCGGGGTTTGTATCGGGGTGATACTGCCTCACCAGACGACGATAGGCTTTTTTTATGTCCGCTGCCGAGGCGTCTTTGGAGACGCCTAAGATCTCGTAGTAGTCCCGCCCCGATCCTGCTGCCATAGACCAACGTCTCCCGAACTACTCGGAGAACTCAGCGTCCACGGTGTCGCTCTGCGCACCAGAACCGGAACCGGAGTCCGAAGCGGCGCCGCCAGGCTGCTCGCCCGACTGCTGATAGAGCCTCGTGGAGAACTTCTGGACCTCCTGGTTAAGCTCGGAGCAGGCGGATTCTATTCTCTTGGGGTCCTCCCCCTCCAGGGCCTTCTTTACCCCGTCAACCTTGGACTGTATCGAGCCCTTCTCCTCAGGGGTGAGCTTGTCCCCAAGGTCGGAGATGAGTTTCTCTGTCCTGTAGACAAGGCCATCTCCCTCGTTTTTGGCCTCTATTAGGGCCTTCTTCTTGGAGTCGGCCTCCTCGTTGGCCTCGGCCTCCCTCTTCATCTTATCTATGTCGTCCTTGCTGAGGTTCGACGACTGGATGGTTATCTTCTGCTCCTTGCCGGTTCCCTTATCGGTGGCTTTGACGTTGAGTATGCCGTTGACGTCGATGTTGAAGGAAACCTCGACCTGAGGGATTCCCCTAGGTGCCGGTGGGATACCGTCCAGCACGAACGTGCCGAGGACGACGTTATCGGCGGCCATGGATCTCTCGCCCTGGAGAACCTTTATCTCCACCTGGGTCTGATTGTCCGCAGCGGTGGTGAATATCTGGCTCTTCGTGACAGGTATAGCGGTATTTCTCTCAATTATCCTGGTGCATACCCCACCTAAAGTCTCTATTCCCATGGAGAGGGGAGCGACGTCGACCAGGACTATGTTCTTGTCCGTGTCGCCGGTCATAATGGCTCCCTGTATAGCGGCTCCGGCGGCCACACACTCATCGGGGTTTATGCCCTTGGTGGCCTCCTTATCAAGAAGCTCCTTGATCTTTCTCTGGACCATGGGCATCCTGGTGGAGCCTCCGACCAGTAGGACTTTGTCTATATCCGACGCTGACAGGTCGCTGTCCTCAAGGGCCCGCTTCACAGGCCCCACAACCCTGGCGAGAAGGTCCGATGTAAGCTCCTCAAACTTGGCCCGAGAGAGTGAAAGCTCCATATGCTTGGGACCAGTCTCGTTGGCCGTGATGAAGGGAAGGGATATGGACGTCTCGGACATGGAGGAAAGCTCTATCTTGGCCTTCTCCGCCGCCTCCCTGAGCCTCTGGTAGGCCATTTTGTCCTTGGATAGGTCTATTCCCTCGGACTTCTTGAACTCATCCACCATCCAATCGACTATCTTCATGTCCCAGTCGTCTCCGCCAAGACGGTTATCGCCGTGGGTAGCCAGAACCTCGAAAACCCCGTCCCCTACGTCCAGAACAGACACGTCGAAGGTTCCGCCTCCCAGGTCGAACACCAGAAGCTTGGCCTCTCCCTGCTTGTTCATGCCGTAGGCCAAACTTGCGGCTGTGGGCTCGTTGATTATCCTGAGGACCTCAAGGCCAGCTATGGCCCCAGCGTCCTTGGTCGCCTGCCTCTGAGCGTCGGTGAAGTAGGCAGGGACTGTTATGACCGCCTGTTTGACCTCCTCGCCCAGGTACTCCTCCGCGTCCCTTTTCAGCTTCTGAAGTATCATGGCAGAGATCTCCTGAGGGGTATGTTTCTTGCCGCCAGCTGTGACCGTGTGGTCCGTTCCCATATATCTCTTGACGGATATAACGGTGTTTTCGGAGTTAACTATTGCCTGTCTCCTGGCGAGCTGTCCAACCAGCCTCTCGCCGTCTTTAGTAAAGGCGACAACAGAAGGGGTGGTCCTGGCTCCCTCCGCATTAGGAATTATCGTTACGTTATCTCCCTCTTTAACCGCGATACAGCTGTTCGTCGTTCCAAGGTCTATTCCAACTACTTTTGCCATGGTCGATCACCTCTATGATTTAAAATTTAATTTCAAGTAATATCCCGTTCGTTTTTTATTTTTATCCAGAATAAGTCCCAACTCTGACCTTAGCTGGACGGATAACCTTATCCGACAGGGTGTAACCGACCTCGAACTCGTCCATCACCAAGCCGTCCTTGGACGGATCCTCGACCTCCACCATTCCAACCGCCTCGTGAAACTCGGGAGAAAAGGGCTCTCCCACGGAGGGAACCACCTTGACGCCCAACGTCTCCAGGGAGCTCATGAACTGCCTACGGACCATCCTTATGCCGTCAACGACGGAGGAAAGGTCACAACCGTCCTTCACGTTCAGGGCTCTGTCCAAGTTGTCCAGAACCGGAATCATCTCGAGGGCGCTTCTCTCTCCTGCCAGCTCCCTGACCCTTTTCATCTCCCTCTCCATCCTGGCCCTGTAGTTGACCAGCTCAGCCTGAGCCCTTCCAGCGAGTTCCCGATAGGTCTCAACCTCCTCCTCCAGCGCCTTTATCCTCTCCAGATGAGGGGAATCCTGGTCCTCCACAATCGACCCTTGCCCTTCAAGGATCGTTTCCTCTAAAAGCTCCTCCTCAGGAAGGCCTTTCACGTCTTCCATATGGTTCAGTCCTCCTCTATATCGTCGTAGCCATCGTCGCCGTTTAGACCGTCCAAGACCGCCTCCAACACGGAGATCGAATGTTCGTAGTTCATCCTCACCGGGCCTATGAGCCCAACTATGGATCGCCTCGCTCCGACGTTGGACGAAGCCATCACCACGGAGCAGTCCTTCATAGATGGGATGACGTTCTCGCTACCTATGGTAACCTTGACCCCCTGTTCGGCGGAGCAATCTTTGATCATGCCGACAAGGGTCGACTCTTCCTCCACCAGGGCCAAGAGGGTCTGAAGTCTGCCCATATCGGCGAAGTCGGGAACGTTGAACATCTGGCTCATGCCTCCGGTGCTCATGTGGTACGTCTCACTGGATATCATCGAGTCCAGTCTGTCTAGGGTCGCCCTGCACAGGTCCCAGTATTCCTCAAGCCTCCCGGAGACGTATTCGGCAAGGGCGTCCCTTACCCTGTTCCACGGCTTGCCCGAGGCCATTCCGTTAACCGCCCTGGCAAGGTCGTCCAGAGCCTCCTGGTCGACATCCTGACCCAGCACGATCTGGCGACTTCTGACTATCCCACCGTCAAGAACCACCAGCAACAGCACAGATCGCTCGCCAGTCCTTACTAGATCCACTTTACACAGAGCCAAATCGTCAACGGTGGTCACAGCCGCGACCCCGAGATAGCTTGTAACCTGGCCTAGAAGCCTGGACACCTGGGAGAGGACCACCTCTACGCCACTCCTTTGACGCCTGACGGACCTCACCCAGCTCTCCAGCCCAGGAGGGGCGGATCTGCTCCTGTGAAGGATGGAGTTCACGTAAACCCTGTAGGCGGACGGGGTCGGAAGACGGCCAGCGGAGGTATGAGGTTGATAAAAGTATCCCATCTCCTCAAGATCGGACATCTCGTTCCTCACGGTAGCCGCACTGGATCCCTTGACGTATTTTTTGGATATGGTCCTTGAGCCTACCGGCTCACCGGTGGTTATGTACTCATAAACCACCGACAGGACTATCTCCAGCTGACGCTCAGTGAGCATTGGACTCCCTCCAGGCTGTATTAGCACTCTATGTCGATGAGTGCTAACCCATAGATGTACGATGAGTAGATTACCAACCTATCGCCTCATTGTCAATACTGGTCAGACGAAAAAGCTCAAATATCCCCTAAGCGTGGCAGATGCCCTATAATTGGAGGCATATCAGTGACCGTAAAGAGCTGGAGGGATCGACATGAATAAAGGAAAAACCACCGTGATCCTCATAAGACACGGAGAGTGCGACGGAAACGCAAAGGACATGTTCAGAGGGCAGATGGACTTTCCTCTGAACGAAAGAGGATTAAAACAGGCTTCCGAGGCAGGTCAGGCGGCAAAGCTTCTAGGCATAGACGCGATATACTCCAGCCCTCTGCTGAGGGCTAGACAGACAGCCCAAGCTGTGGCCGATGCCTGCGGACTTCAGGTCTTGGAGTGCCCTGGGATAAACAACGTGTGTCTAGGAGACTGGGAGGGGAGGGCAAAGGCTGAAATAGCGATCGAACAGCCCAAGCTATGGGAAACATGGCTGAAAAACCCGGAGGACCTGGATTTTCCGGGGATGGAGCCCCTCACGGAAGTGATGGTCCGAGCCAGGGCCGCCCTGGACGACATAGTGGAAAGACACAGAGGGGGAACAGTCGCCCTGGTGAGCCACAGGACAACCTTAAAGCCTCTGGTCGCCTCCTGTATGGAGGTTCCAAAGCCATGGTTCTGGAGGTTCCATTTCGACACTGCATCCCTGACCACCTTGCTCAACGATGAAATAGGATACTCGCTACTCCATCTGAACATGACCTGCCATCTTAGCGAATATAGATCGGAGTGGAACTGATGTGACAGGCATAGCTGGAGATCTGAGCCTGGTCATAGTTGCAGGACTGATAGGTGGATCCATCGCCAGACTTCTCAAACAGCCACTGATACTGGGCTATATCCTGGCAGGGATACTGGTTGGACCCTACACAGGAGGAGCCACGGTATCCGAGGTACAGAACATAGAGAAGCTCGCGGACATCGGCATCGCTCTGCTTCTGTTCTCTCTTGGACTGGAGTTCTCGGTGAAAGAACTGAGACCTATAGGGAGGATAGCCTTCGGGGGAACCGCTATCCAGGTGGGACTGACCATGGTTTACGGCCTTATTATCGGCCGATTCATGGGATGGGGAGATCAGTCCGTTTGGTTCGCAGCAGCGATGGTCTCATCCAGCACCGCGGTCATACTCAAGACGCTGAACTCCAGGGGCTTCGCCTCGACCCTATCTGGCAGGATAATGCTCGGGATGTCCATAGTGCAGGACATGACGCTGATCCCAATAATGATACTGCTGGTTCATCAGGGGGAAGGAGGGCTCATCTCCTCGGTGAAGCCGGTGCTGTACGCCGTAAGTTTCGTCCTGGTAATGATAATCCTCAGCGTCAGGGCGATACCGTGGATATTAAAGCAGGTTTCTAGGTGGGAGTCGAGGGAGCTTTTTCTGCTTTTCGTGGTGGCGTTGGGCCTCGGGGTAGGATCCATAACCTCAGCGGTGGGCCTGTCGTTCGCCTTTGGAGCCTTCGTCGCGGGGATGGTGCTCAGCGAGTCGGACTACGGGCACAAGGCTCTATCGGAGCTGGCATCTCTCAGGGACATCTTCGGGATGCTGTTTTTCGTATCGGTAGGTATGCTCCTCGATCCGGGATATTTAAGGGATCACGTTGGGACAGTCCTCTGTCTCGTGTCTGCGGTCACTCTGGGGAAGGGCGCCATCCTGGCTGCAATATCCTGGTTAACGGGATACAGGAGGGTCATTCCTATGGCTCTTTTTTTCGGCATGCTCCCCATATCGGA
Organism: uncultured Synergistaceae bacterium; assembly: GCA_964395085.1. Classification (GTDB taxonomy): domain Bacteria; phylum Synergistota; class Synergistia; order Synergistales; family Dethiosulfovibrionaceae; genus Dethiosulfovibrio. The sequence continues at coordinate 3,170 of CAYNAN010000038.1, read as the reverse complement.
GATGGCCTTCGTGCTCATAAGCACCGGCCTGGACGCCGGGGCAATAACGCAGGATCTGTACTCGCTGACCCTAAACACGGTGATACTCTCTATGGTGCTAGGACCAACCCTCTCCGGCCTGACCGCCCCGGTCTACAGAAGGATAAAGGTCAGATTCCCGGAGAAAAGCATAAAATCGGTTAACCTGCCCCAGTCCCTGAGCGGCCATAGGGTCGTGGCAGGAGGAGGGCCCCTGACTCCATACGTGGCGGATCTTTTGAGGGAAAGTGGCCATCCCTACGTGGTAATAGAGCCACTGTTTCACCTGTTCGAGTCGATGAAAAGACAGGGACACCCAGCCATATACGGCGACCCGTCGCAACATAACGTCATGGAGGCGGTAAACATAAAGGAAGCCTCGCTGATAATCATGACGACCCAGGAAATAGGCCACACCCTCTCGCTTGGGAAAGCCCTCATGGCGACAGCTCCATCGGTCCCCAAGGTGGCAAGAGGGGACGACAACAGGGAGATAGAAAGGCTGGTCTCCATAGGCATAGACCAAGTGGTCATACCCAAACAGGGGGCAGCCATAGAGATGGTGCGAACGGGAGATACGCTGATAAAGCCCTAGAGTGCAAAAGAAGGCCCCCATCCGTGAGATATCCAGGATGGGGGCCTCCTTTTACGTACGATCTGAAACTACAGGGTTTTGGCCTTCAGAGCCTTAAAGGCCTCTATGACCAACAGTATTGCAAGTATGAGCAGAGCACCGGCCACACCAGCCAGAAGGTAGTTGGGCTGAGCGGCGGTCAGCCATCCCTTGAGAAGGATAAACAGGGCAAACAGGGTCGTTGCCAACATAAACCAGAAGGGGGCCATGACGAAGTTGCCGTTCTTCTTGAGCCCCTTTATGACCCACACGCCGATGGCGAGAAGGGCGAGAGCCGCGACCATCTGATTTGCGGCACCGAAAATGGGCCATATAGCGAGCCAAGCCGGAACGGGGTTGCCAGCGGCATCGTGGGTCTTGACCATGACAAGGGCGAGGGCGGCCACGACGGCGATGATTGTGGCGACGTACTTGTCTATCTTCATGCCGGAGATCTCCTGGATCTGATACCTGGCGAGACGGGTCGCAGTGTCAAGGGAGGTGAGGAGGAAACTGTTGATGGCTATGGCTCCAAGCCTGGTCCCCAACACAGGGTCTATTCCAACTATGGAGGCGAACTGCCCAAACCCCTGGGAGAAGGTCACGACAGGACCACCCTTGACTATTGAGCCAGCCACCATGACCGTACCGATCGCTATGCAGGCGACGAGTCCCTCCATGAGCATCGAGCCGTATCCCACTATAGTGGCATCGCTCTCCCTCCTGAGCTGCTTTGAGGTAGTGCCGCTACCGACCAGGGAGTGAAAACCGGAGATGGCTCCGCAGGCCACTATGACGAACATCATGGGCCAAAGAGGCTGACCGGAGAACCCTATGTAGCTGACGTCGGTCTTTATCATTGGGATAGCCCCGCTGTTGAACTTGCTTCCAAAGAGCATCCCTATGGCTCCCACTATGACGGCAAAGTAGAGGAAGTAGGAGGCGAGATAGTCACGAGGCTGAAGCAGAAGCCACACGGGAAGCACCGAAGCCGCCAGTATGTAAAGGGCCAGGATATAGTTCCATGTCGTGTTTGGAAGCTTGAATAGGGTCATTATGGTCTCACTGTCGGAGCCCTTGACGCAGGCAACACCGACTATGGCCAGCATCACCACCGTCACCAACCACAGTGGGGTATGAGCCTTGTAGATGAGCAGCCCCGAGACGACGGCCATTGCAATGTAGAGACATCCCACAAAGGCGACGATCGGGTCGGCTGCGAAGGTGTTGGCGGACAGGACCAGGAACACTGCGACCACCAGGATGAGGGCCAGTATGGTGAACCACAGGAAGAGAATCTTTCCCTTATGGCCTATCCATCTCTCTATAACCTCACCGATGGACTTTCCGTCATGCCTCATGGAGGCCACGAGGGCACCCATGTCGTGAGGGCCACCGAGGAAGGTGGATCCAATGATGCACCAAAGAAGGGTAGGAAGCCACCCGAACATGGCGGCTGCTGCGATAGGGCCTGTTATGGGACCAGCACCGGCTATGGACGCAAAGTGATGCCCCAACAGCACCGCAGGATGAGCGGGACAATAGTCGATACCGTCGAACAGACACTCAGCAGGGGTTTTCCTGCTGTCGTCAAGCTGATACAGCTTAGCCATGAAGGATCCGTAAACCTTATAGCCGACGACGAATATGACGAAGGAAACCAAGAACATAAGAGCAAACGTCACTTTTAAACACCCCCAAATATAGATGAAAAAACAAAAGGCCTATACCACGCCAGCGACGGTTACCGAACCGACACCTCCTTCCTCGCCATAATCCTTTACCGACTCCCACGCCTTGTCTATCAAGGGCGTTAGATCCTTTATCTTTCTGTATCCCTGACCCATAGGGGCGTAGCTGTAGGTCTCGAGATATCCCCTGAATCCCAGGGCGAAGGCCTTGACCTTCTTCTCGAATCGGTCAACTGGGGATATGAATATGACCCTCTGGATCATAGTGTCCTTTATCGGAGGCCAGGTCTTTCGAACCAAATCGATAGAGGATGGATCGTACCGCCACACGATGTAATCGTCGGCACAGTATCTGGCGACCTCGCCCATCAGCCCCGCCTTGATGAAGGTCACCCTGCGGAAAACCCCCTCCATCCCCTGATCTGCCCAGGGCTCGAACCTCCAGCAATCCCATATATCCCACGGCCTGGACAGAACGGAAAAATCGACCATCGAACCACCCCTTTTTTTGTTGTATACCTAATACAACATACCTCTTATCCACAGGTGAACTATATCACCATTTGAAGCTCTTATCAAAGAGGGAATTTTCGAAGATAGCATCAGTATACTTCGACCTGACGCTTTAGTGAAGGGGGATTTTTACCTCAGGGGTTGCATTATCCCACCTGGGAGGATATAATCTCTTTCGTCTCACACGGGCGGCTAGCTCAGCGGTAGAGCACTTCCCTCACACGGAAGGGGTCACAGGTTCGAACCCTGTGTCGCCCACCATAGATAGCAAAGGCTCCGGCGAACTCGCCGGAGCCTTTTTTATGTCCAGGCCATGGCAGAGGTGGATGCTGGAG
>CAYNAN010000037.1:0-22060 GCA_964395085.1 uncultured Synergistaceae bacterium | reverse complement strand
GTATAATCGAGGTTATATCGGAAAGAGAGCGTCAAGAGAGGTTTTCGATAAAAAAATTAACCAAAAAGAAGCGTATGTCGTGAAAATACATATATTAGTTATCGGGACTCCCAAACAAAAATTCATAAAAGATCAGTCTGAGTCGTATTTAAAACGAATTGGAGCTAGTTTATCATCCTGTATAGAGTTCTTGCCTGACTCTACCAAGGTAAAGGACGAGGAGAAGTCGATCGAACTGGAAGGACGGACTTTGCTGAAAAATATCTCTGCGAGGGATTACATGATCCTTCTGGATGAAAAAGGATCTCTGATTTCCAGTGAAAATTTTTCTCTTCATTTATTTTCTAAATTAAATGAAGTACCAGGAAGAATTCTGTTCGTCATAGGAGGCCCATTCGGTGTAAGCGAAGAGGTTCGACTGAGATCTGATGAAACAATATCATTATCCAAGATGACCATGACCCACGAGATGTGTCTTTTATTCCTTTCTGAGCAGATTTACAGGGCGGTCATGATAGAGCGAAACTCACCTTATCATCACAGATAATTTTTATCCTTTTATATGGAGGGCTTTTTATGAAAATAAATAACATAATGAAACAAGCACAGAGAATGCAGGCTCAGATGGAGCAGGTTCAGGCCGCTTTGGCCAATGAGAGGGTCGAAGGAAATGCTGGAGGAGGAATGGTCACAGCTACCGCAAACGGGCAAGGTGAACTTATCTCTGTGCGTATCTCGCCGGAGGTCGTCAATCCACAGGACGTAGAGATGCTTGAGGATCTGGTCCTAGCTGCGGTAGGGGATGCCATAAGAAAAGGACATGAGCTGGCACAGAACAGGATGGGACAGGTAACCGGCGGCCTTGGTGGAGCCTTGGGGTTAGGTTTTTAAGGTGTCACTCCCTTCGCCGTTCGAGCGGGTTATCGGACTTCTCAAAAAGCTCCCAGGGGTTGGAGAGAAGAGCGCCAGAAGGATGGCGTTCTTCTCTTTTCAGGCCCCTGAAAACTTTACCTCTGAGCTAGCGGAGGCCCTTCTGGCTTTGAAACGTGACCTGTCAAGGTGTGAAATTTGCGGTAATTTGACCGATTCTCAGCCCTGTCATATATGTTCCGATCCTATGAGGGACAGGAGTACCCTCTGCGTTGTGGAGGGTATTGAGGACCTGCTTAGCATAGAGCAAGCCAGCGTTTTTGATGGGATATACTATGTGTTAGGAGGGACGGTTTCCCCTCTTGATGGAACGGAAATTTCCAAGGAAGTCTTCGATGGACTTCTTAATATTATAGCGTTAAATAATGTCAAGGAGGTTATCATAGCTACAAATCCAAGAATAGAGGGTGACATGACATATCACGCTATCCTCAGCGTCATAGAAAAAGTTCCGGGTATAAGTAAAAGCAGGCTATCTTATGGGTTACCCGTGGGAGGAAGCATCGAGTTTGCGGACAGAGTGACCCTTCATGCTGCTATGGACTCCAGAATTTATATAAAATAACCATGAAAAGGGGTGATTGAATGAGCGATGGACTCATAAAAATAATGAGGTTTATCTGCCGTGTTTTGCTCGCTCTTCTCGGCGGAATAGCGGGATATCAGCTATCTTTCCCGATGATACCTTATCTTTCCGAGCTGTTCGGAGCTGAGAGGCTTCTAAGCAAATTTGCCTTGAGTGGTATATTCGTCTTTATATGTGGCTTGATGGGCTTTCTCATAGCCCCGGTTTTCTTGAGGATACTTGGCCTTATAGGTACCTTATTTGAAAAACATCTCCAGTCAACCAAGTGGCAGGATATCTCCGCTGCTACTACGGGACTTGTTATCGGACTTATCCTTGCTAATTTGGTTGCTATGCCTTTTGCTGGGCTCCCTGTCGGTCCCTACATAGCTGTCTTTCTCAACCTGGTTATAGGCTATGTCCTGGCGAGGCTTTTTGTGCAACGTCAACACGACATAAGGGGAGCTTTATCACTTATCATCGGGCTCAAACAGAGACTTAATCTTAGGCGAGATAGGCCCTCTGGGGTCCCTGAGGATGAATCTAGCGATACGGTGATAGACTGTCTTGCAGGGAAAATATTGGATACGAGCGTGATAATAGACGGCCGCATATTGGACATAGCAAAAACAGGATTCCTGGAGGGGTCGGTTATACTTCCTCGGTTTGTGTTGGCAGAGCTTCAGGCCGTCGCTGATTCAAGGGATCCTAACAAGAGGACAAGGGGAAGAAGGGGACTGGATGTCGTAAAAGCCCTCCAAAAGGTATCACATCTGGATATCTCAATAATGGAAGTAGGTCTTAAGGACCTGGACGTCGACTCGGTGGACAACGGGCTCATAGCTTTGGCCAAGAAGATCGACGGTAAAATTTTAACCACCGACTACAATCTCAACAAGGTTGCTCAGATAAGGGATATAGTGGTTCTCAACGTAAACGATCTCTCCAACTCGCTGAAACCTTCTTTGCTGCCTGGAGAGGTGGCAGTGGTAGACGTGATCAGGGAGGGCAAGGAACATCATCAAGGTGTAGGGTATCTCGAAAACGGCACCATGTTAGTGGTAGAGGATGGAGCTGACTACATCGGTCACAGGGTGGAGGTTGTAGTGACATCCATGCTTCAGACATCCGCTGGGCGTATGGTTTTTGGAAAGGTCCGCAAGGAAGTTCTGGAATGAAGGACTCTTGGGGCTTTTTGATAATGGCCGCCGGTAGAGGAACTAGGTTGGGAGGGGTTCCTAAGCAGTTTCGAACCCTTGGATCTCAGGAGGTCTGGATGTGGTCTTTGGACGTCGCCAGATCGCTGGAGGTCGACCGCATTGTGCTGGTCTTGCCGGAAGATTGGATCGATGATGTGATCCTGCCACCGGACGTCATAGCGGTTAAGGGCGGCAAGACCAGGGCCTGCTCAGTGATCAACGGTCTTCGAGCCTGCGATTGCCGATGGGTGATGATACACGACGGCGCTAGGCCGTTTCTGTCCTCCGACCTCTGCCGGAGGATGATGCCTTTGGTGGACGAGGTTACCGGAGTTGTCCCGGTTTTAACCATAGATGATGCTGTAAAAAGAATCGACGGCTCAGGGGGGATGAGCGTTGTTGATAGAAGCTCCCTTCTATTGACTCAAACCCCACAGGTCTTTAACAGAGAGTCCGTTTTGCAGCTTTTGATGGCCGCTCCTGATGGCGTAAGAGATGAGGCGGAGCCTTGGATAGCCTCCGGTCGCAAGATGGCCACCGTGGATGGAGAGAAATTGAACTTTAAAATAACTACCGAAGGAGATTGGAGGATGGCCCATTTAATAGCTTCTCAGACGGAGAACATCACCAGGACGGGCTTGGGATTTGACGTCCATCCTCTAGTCCCAGGCAGACCTCTGATATTGGGGGGGATTGAGTTCGAATCCCCTTTGGGATTGGACGGTCATTCCGACGCAGACTTGATATGTCATTCGATCGCTGACGGTGTATTAGGCGTCGCAGGTCTACCAGATATAGGAAGGCTTTTCCCCGCTAACGAAGAGCGATATAGAGGGGCAGACAGCTACGATCTTTTAAAAAAATCCATAGCGATGGCTCTTAGTGAAGGGTGGGAGATCCGGTGGGTTGACGTGGTCCTTCACGCCCAGATACCCAGGATCGGCGCTAAGGTCGATGATATAGTGGCTAATTTGAATATGGCATGGAGCGTAGACTCTAAAATAGTCAACCTTAAAGTTAAGTCTGGCGAAAAAATTGGATCTGTCGGAGGGGCTTGCTGCATGACCTGTTATGCATCGGTAACGGGAGTGAAAAGGCGTGACTTGCGTAATCGGTCAAATCCACTATAATGCTTACAATTTACGCTTGGACAGATAAAAGTTAGGAGGCTCCCCATGGATATCAAAGATAAGTTTGTCCCATACGAAGGTTTTACTTTTGACGATGTTTTATTGGAACCTAGGTATAGCGAGGTACTTCCAGGAGACGTCAAGGTAGATACTTGGCTGACCCCCGACATAAAACTCAATATTCCCATATGCAGCGCCGCCATGGACACGGTGACGGAGGGAAGGCTAGCTATAGCGGTAGCTAGAGAGGGTGGAATAGGGATGGTCCACAGAAACATCTCTATCGAAGGTCAGGCGAAAGAAGTCGACAAAGTAAAAAGATCCGAATCAGGCGTGATAGTAGATCCTTTTTTTCTTCATCCAGAGGATGATTTGACTGAGGCGCTGGAACTGATGTCCCATTACCATATATCAGGTGTTCCAATTGTAGACGATGGGAATCGCCTTGTAGGAATAATAACCAACAGAGACATGAGATTTATAACCAATTATAACCAACCGATATCGCTTGTGATGACATCCGCCAACCTTATAACGGCACCTGAGGGTACCACCTTGGAGGATGCACAGCAAATTCTGATGAAGCATAAGGTCGAGAAGCTCCCTATTGTGGATAAAGGTGGAGTTCTCAAGGGACTTATTACCATAAAGGATATCCAGAAGGTCAAGGATTTTCCAGAAGCGGCCAAGGACAGCAACGGAAGGTTGCGGGTCGGTGCTGCGGTAGGGGTTGGATCTGACGTTTTTGACAGGGTGGAAGCCCTTGTTAAGGCATCTGTGGACGTAATAGTGGTCGATACCGCCCACGGTCATTCTAGAAAGGTCCTTGACACAGTGGATATAATTAGGAAAAGGTATCCTGATCTTCCCCTGATAGCTGGAAATATAGCAACTGCTGAAGCGGCCCTGGCCCTGATAGAGAGAGGTGTCGACGCAGTTAAGGTAGGAGTTGGACCGGGATCCATCTGCACGACCAGGATTATCGCTGGCATAGGTGTGCCTCAGCTTGCGGCGGTCATGAACGTATCCTCCGTGGCATCCTCTAAAGGAGTGAAAGTCATAGCCGACGGAGGCATCAGGTATTCCGGCGATGCGGTGAAAGCCCTAGCCGCTGGAGCCGACTCTGTTATGATTGGATCCTTGCTTGCTGGAACAGAGGAAAGCCCCGGTGAGGTTATCATATACCAGGGGCGTTCGTACAAAAGCTACAGAGGAATGGGCTCGCTTGGTGCTATGAAGGGCGGATGTAGCAAAGACAGATATTTTCAGGAGGGAGCCAAGGAAAACAAGCTGGTTCCCGAGGGTATAGAGGGGCTTGCTGCCTACAAGGGGCCTGCCGGCAACATGCTTTACCAGATGATAGGTGGAGTTCGTTCTGGGATGGGATATGTCGGAGCAAAGGACATCGATGAGCTCCACAAAAACTCGAAGTTTGTAAAAATATCCTCAGCCTCAGTGAAGGAGAGTCATCCTCATGATGTGGTCGTGACCAAGGAGGCTCCCAACTACTGGGTAGATTGATTGGAGGCTTGGTCATGTCGTCCGATAAAGCGAGGTGTTTCAGGAGGATCAGCGACGTCGTCTGTCCCTATTGGATGGGACTGGACGATCTGGATAGCCTGGGGGAGGACGTAGTATCCGATCAGGAGCTTCGTCTGCCTCCTGAGGAGGACTTTATCTCCACTGTGGACCTCTGGTGGGGGGATTTCCTGTCTGAGCTTGTCGAGTGATGTTGTGGCCTCCATCGATGCGTGTTATACTTGGTCGGAAAATGGGCCGATCATCCTGTAGAAAGAAGAGTGGGGCTCCCCACTCTTCGTTTTTTATGTATTTAAAAGTTGAAGGAGTCGAGGTATGTACATGGAGGGACAGCACTTCTCACACGATGAAATTCGTTCCATAATAGAGGGGCTTGGGTACGAGTTTGTGGGACTTGAGATAAAAAAGGAATCTGGTTCTCCCTTCTTCAGGGTCTACATAGACTCATTAGGTGGGATTTCCGTGAGGGATTGCGAGATCGTCGCCAGGAGGATCAACAAGACCTTGGAGGAAAGGGGACAGGATCTTCTGGAGGAGCGTTACTATCTGGAGGTCAGCTCTCCGGGGCTCGAGCGTCCTCTATATACTATCGACGACTTTAGACGATTTTTAGGCCATACCGCTTCTCTTCGTTTTCGAGAGCTTTTGGAGGGACGTCGAAGGGTTACCGGCAAGATCGACGCGATAGAGGAGGATCTAGTGGTTATCTCTTTCGACGAGGGGCTCCTGGAGGTCCCTATGGACAATATTTTGTCGGCCAAGCTAGTGTACGTCTCGGATAAAAAACCTAAAAAGGTCGGCTCTCGAAGACAAAAAAAGAGCAACAAGAAAAATGACTTAGAGAAGGAGGAGCGGTAAAATGCAACTTGGGCGAGATTTTGTTCGAGCCTTAACCCAGATGGCAGAGGAGAGGAAGCTATCCGAATCGGTTATCCTGTCGAGTATAGAGGCAGCCCTTGCTTCTGCCTATAAAAAATCCAAAGAAAAAAACCTTGATCCAGAGGTTCGTATAGATGGCGAGACAGGAGATGTCTTCATCTTCGAGATCCGCAGGGTTGTTGACGAGGTGAAGAACCCTGATTCAGAGCTGACACCAGAAGAGGCTCGCGTCAAGGGCTATCCGGGGTTGGTTGAGGGCGATGTCATACGTACCGCTGTGGAGACACCCCCTGAGAGCTTTGGTCGTATCGCCGCTCAGACGGCAAGACAGGTTATTATCCAGCGGCTTAAGGATGCCGAGCGGGAGATTATATTCAACGAGTTTGCGGAAAAAGTCGGCGACCTGGTAACAGGTGTGGTGTTCAAGTCCGAGAACGACCAGATATTGGTCAGGATAAACGAGAGGACCGAGGCCATGCTTCCCAGGGAAGAGCGTATCTCAGGGGAGTCGTATGAACTAGGGACCAGGCTCAAGTTCTACCTGTTGGATGTTAGACAGACCACTAGAGGCCCTCGAATCGTTGTATCGAGAACCCACCCTGGGCTTCTTCGTCGACTGATGGAGCTGGAGATTCCGGAGATAAACGACGGAGTGGTCGAAATTCACGGGATAGTAAGAGAGGCTGGGGCCAGAGCCAAAGTCGCTGTTAATACCTTGGACGTAAATGTAGACCCGGTCGGAGCCTGTGTCGGTAACGGTGGATCAAGGATAAAGACCATAAGCAACGATCTAGCTGGAGAGAAAATAGATATCGTTATATGGAGCGACGATCCTCTGATATACATCAGAAACGCTCTATCTCCGGCCAAGATAGTCCGGGTTGAACCGGTTTTGGAACAGGAAAAATCTGCCAGGGTCTTCGCAAAACCTGATCAGCTCTCCCTCGCAATAGGCAAAGCAGGCCAAAACGTTAGGCTCGCCGCAAGGTTGACCGGATGGAAGGTGGATATAAACCCCCTCGCGGTCGACACCGAGTCCATCCCAACGTCGCAGGATCTTTTCGACGATCTTATTTAGGTGAAAAAGTAATGCCTAAAAGGACAAAAAATCCTAGGATGTGCGTTTTTTGTAGAAAGAAAGAGGTTCCTTCTGTTTTTTTAAGGATCGTGAGACTTCCAGATGGTGCGGTAGTATGGGATAAGGACGGTCGCTTAAACGGGAGAGGCGCATATATATGTCCATCCTTGGCCTGTTTGAAGGGAGCAATTAAATCGGGGGCTCTAGGACGGGCTTTGAAGGCGTCCATACCGGATGACGTGTACGACGACTTGGCTGAATTCATAGGAGGAAGGGATGGTCTATAATAGATCGTCCGTCCTCTTCTCTATAGGTTTGGCGAGAAAATCAGGTATGTTGATAGCAGGGCAGGACAGGGTTTTTACGTGCCTAAAAGGCAAGGCGCGTTTTGTGGTTTTTATGGCTTCAGATCGATCCGACGCAGTTGCGTCGACTGTTGGTCGACTCGCTGAATTGAGACATAGGGTCTTTAACATGGTGGACATTGACCGGTATGATCTTGGACTAGCGATCGGCCTGAGCCGCTGTCAGATTGTTGCTCTTCCTGCTAAAGAAGGGCTGACCGAGGCGGTTATTCGTCAACTTTCAGAAGGGGGAGAGGCCGTTGAGTAAAATTAGGGTCTATGAGCTTGCAAAGATGCTTGATATGAGCAACAAAGATTTGATGGAGGTTTTGGAGGATCTCAGTGTGGAGGTAAAAAGTCACATGAGTTCCCTTGAGGTAGATGTCGCTCAGTTGGTGGAGGATACCGTTAGGGCCAGGGAGGGTAAGTCTGACTCGGCTGTGCAATCCTCCGATGATAGGCTTTCCATCAAGGTCCCAAAAGGGGCCTCCGTCAAAGATTTGGCGGATGTTATCGATCTTCCCGCTGCGGATTTGGTAAAAACTTTGATTGGGCAGGGAATGATGACCCCCGCCTCTGCTTTGGTCGACGACTCCGTCCTTGCGGTCATATCCGACGCCTACGACGTGGACCTTGAGTGGGCGGAGGACGAGGATTTGGTCGAAAAAGAGGAGGCTGTCGTTCCATTCAAAAAACCCGTCTTAAGGGGAGATAACCTGAAGCCAAGGGCTCCCATCGTGACGGTCATGGGACACGTCGACCACGGGAAAACAACCCTCCTGGACACGATAAGGAACACCAACATAACCGCCAGAGAGGCTGGCGGTATCACTCAGCACATAGGTGCTTCCAGGGTTAGTCACGATGGAAAGGACATAGTCTTTCTCGATACCCCTGGACACGCCGCCTTCACCTCGATGAGGGCTAGAGGGGCTCAATGTACCGACATAGCTGTTTTAGTTGTGGCCGCAGACGACGGTGTTATGCCACAGACCTTAGAGGCGATAAGCCATGCTAAGGCAGCAGGCGTTCCTATCATAGTAGCAGTCAACAAGATGGATAAGCCAGCGGCAAACCCAGACAGGGTTAAGCAGCAACTCAGTGACCACGGTCTTATACCGGAGGATTGGGGCGGAGATACGGTGATGGTACACGTCTCTGCTAAATCCGGAGAGAACATTGATCACCTACTGGAGATGATCCTGCTGGTGGCGGAGATGGAGGAGCTGAAAGCAGATTCTTCGGTCTCACCTGAGGGAGTGGTAATAGAGGCCGAGCTCGATAAGGGCAAGGGAGCTGTCGCTACCGTTCTGGTTCAACAGGGAACCCTCAAAAAGGGCGACATAGTTCTTATGGAGTCATCCTGGGGAAAGGTTCGGGCCATGATCGACTCCTCTGGAAAGCAGCTTAAGGCAGCCGGACCTAGCACAGCGGTAGAGATCCTCGGGCTCAGCGATGTTCCCCAACCTGGAGAGAGGTTTATCACTGTTGAGAGCGAGAAAGAAGCTAGAGATTCCATCTCAGCCAAGGATCAGGAGCGCAGGGTCGCGGCAAATCAGATGGCTCCGAGGATGACCCTGGAGGAACTTTACTCGAAGATGCAGGACGGGGCAACTCCTACCGTTAATTTGCTCATAAAATGCGATGTTCAGGGTAGCTTAGAGGCTTTGACCGGATCTTTGGAGAAAATGGTCACGGAAGAGGTCGGGATAAATATCGTTCACACAGGTGTCGGTGGTCTTTCTGAGTCGGACATAATGTTGGCATCGGCATCCGACGCTATAGTTATAGGATTTAACGTAAGGCCAGACAACAACGCAAAAAAAATGGCAGAAAAGGAACACGTCCAGATAAGACTTTATCGAGTTATCTACGACGTGATAGATGACATAAAGGCCGCCATGGAGGGGATGTTAGCCCCTGACGTTAGGGAGAATATCCTTGGACAGGCGGAGATAAGGGAGATATTCAAGGTTCCTAAGGCCGGTAAGGTAGCTGGTTGTATGGTAACCGAAGGGACCATAAAACGAGGTTCTAAAGTCCGACTTATAAGGGACAGGGTTGTCTACTGGGAAGGTGAGCTCTCTGCCCTCAGGCGTTTTAAGGACGATGTCTCCGAGGTTGGAGCTGGTTACGAATGTGGTATGAGCTTCGCCAAGTTCCAGGATATCAAAGAGGGCGACGTCGTTGAGGCCTATGATCTTATCGAGGAAAAAAGGCATCTCTAGGACTGTTTAACCCAAGCGAGGTCACCAGGGGGAACGAAGCCTCTGGTGATCTTGTTGTCTTGAGACGAAAAGAGGTGTTTTATATGGCAGGATTCAGAATGGAAAGGATAAACAAGGAGCTACAAAGGGAACTGTCTAAACTTATAGAGTTTACTGTGAAAGTGGATGACGCAAAAAAAGCCGTTATCACCGGCGTGGATTGCAGCAGGGATCTCAAGGTCGCTAAGGTCTATTTTACGACCATAGTCCCAGAGGACAGAAAGGCTGTCTCTGAATCTCTCAAGAAGGTAAGCACTTTTTTGAGAACTTCCATAGCGAAGACCATCAGGATGAGAACGGTTCCCAGGCTATTATTCGTATACGATGCGAGCGGTGATTACGGTAGATCCATAGACGTGCTTTTGGATAAAGCTATAGGTCAGGTGCTAGACGAGGCTGAACATGAGGACGGAGAAGAGCTCTAAAGGTAGCATCAAGGAGATCCTCACGAGGAAGGAAAAATGGATCGTCGTGAGCCATGTCAAGCCCGATGGCGATACACTCGGGTCGGCCAGCGCTTTGGTCCAGATAGGAATTGCCCTTGGGAAGGACGTCAGATGGTGGGGGAGAGATCCGCTGCCAGAGCGATATGCCTTCCTCCCTTGCTCTGAGGCCTATGTAGCCAAGCAGTCTATATCCAAGTTGGACTTGGAAGACGGCAGCCTAGTCGTATCAGTTGACGTAAGTTCGTTGGACAGAGGGATTGACGGCATGGATCTAGGAGAGCTTGCGGTTATAGATCACCACGGGGATAACTCCCTCTTTGGCTCGATGAACTGGGTTGAGGGAGAGGTTTCTTCCGTAGGGGAAATGATATATTCCCTGTCGGTATCCATGGACGTCGTTTTGACTCGGGGTATGGCGGAGGCCATCTACGTCGCCATAATAACCGATACCGGAAACCTGTCATTTTCCAACGTCACAGGCGATACAGTAAGGGTTGTGGCCGATTTAATCGATCGCGGAGTAAGGGCACCTGAGATATCTGAAAAGCTCTACCACAGAGACACTCCTGAGAGGCTTCGCCTTTGGGGTACAGCTTTTAAGAGGATCAAATGGGAGGGTGGCATATGCTATTCCTACCTCTGTGCCGATGATTTTCGAGACACGAATACAGAACACGACGATACCGAATCCCTTATAAACAGCCTTATGAGGGTGAAGGACACCGAGATAGCCTTGCTGTTCGTCGAGGACGGATCGGAGATAAAAGTCAGTCTACGGTCTAAGGGGAGGATTTCCGTCCAGGATATAGCTCATACATGGGGTGGTGGAGGCCATATATGTGCCTCTGGATGTCGTGTTGAAGGAAAGATGGAAGAGGTGATCCTCAATGTCATCAAAAGTATCTCACCCTGTTGATGGCTTCCTGTTGGTAGATAAACCCCTTGGCCTGAGGAGCACCGACTGTGTCTCTGCGATAAAAAGGGCCCTTGGCAGGGGATACAAGGTTGGGCACGCCGGAACTCTGGATTCAACAGCGATGGGACTTTTGGTCGTGTTGATCGGGAGGGCCACGAGGCTATGTAGGTACGTTATGGATCTTCCCAAGACTTACGAGGGGAAGGTCGTCTTAGGGGTCACCACCTTGACAGACGACGATTCAGGGGAGGTCTTGGCCGAAAACGATCTCTTCGAGGTGGACGAAGAGGCATTGGACCGTCTGATGCCGTCTTTCCTAGGCATCAGGATGCAATGCCCTCCTTCTATCTCGGCCATAAGGGTTGACGGAAAGAGGGCTCACTCTATATGCAGGGAAAACCGTATCTCCGTTCGCTTGCCGGCTAGGCCCGTTTTCATAAGCCAAATATCCGTGGAGGGGACCGACTGTAGATGCCGTCAAATTTCCATAAAAGTCGACTGCCACAAGGGGACTTACATAAGAAGCATAGCAAGAGACATCGGTGAGATGCTGGGATGTGGGGCTCACCTGAAAGGTCTGCTTAGAAGATCCATAGGTCCATTTGAGCACGATAAAGGTATAAAAATAGGCGATAGTCTGTCCGTGAATAGAGAGGATCTTTTGTCGTCTATTATACCGATGGAGTCCCTCTGCGGTTTTTACTCCACATATGCCCTTTCGGACGCTGCTGTGGACAGGCTAAGGAAGGGGCTAGAGGTTCCCGTAGCCGGTCTGGAGGTGGTCTCCAGGGGCTCTATGGGCGGTGGAAAAAGCGTTGTAGCTCTGGGGAAGGGGCTTTTCTCCTTTTGCAGGTTAAAGACCGCTGATGGCAGGGGCGTTCTTGTGCCGGAGACGAACCTTTTTCTAGATGGAGGTGAGTTTCAGTGATCGTGGTCCTAGGTGCATTTGACGGCTATCATCTAGGCCATCAGAGCCTTTTTCAGGCGGCTCGAGCCATGGCTGAGAGGGAGAAATCTGGATGGGCAGTGGTTTCTTTTACTCCTCATCCTAAAATGGTGCTTATGCAGGAAAAAATATCCCTGCTGTTCTCGTCCGAGGAAAAAAAATTATTGGAGGTCCTGTTGGAAATCCCCTCTGTACTCTCTTTGCCCTTCACGTCGGAGCTATCCTCTATGGAACCACAGGATTTTTTCTCTTACGTTGAGAGAGAACTGCCTCTGTCGGGGGTAGTAGTCGGATATGACTTCAGGTTCGGAAGGGATCGAAAGGGAGACACCTCGACGATAGAATCGCTCTGCGTCGAAAAGGGGATACCATATCGAGTTATACCTCCCTTCGTCATGGACGATTCGGTCGTCAGCAGCACATCCATAAGGGACCTCGTCAGTCGAGGGAAGTTAGAGAGGGCTGAAACCCTTCTGGGATACCCTTTCTTCGTGGAGGGAACCGTGACATCCGGAAAATGTCGAGGAAGAGGGTTGGGCTTTCCCACGGCAAACATCTCCGTTCCATCATTCAAGGCGATACCCTCTCCTGGGGTCTACGCTGGGGCTGTTGCGGTGGAGGACAATTGGTTAGCTGCGGCCATCTCCATCGGACGCAATCCTACGTTTGGCGATATAGAGGACGATAGAATAGAGGTGCATCTCGTAGGTTACGACGGAGATCTTTACGGTAGCAGGCTCTGCGTGCTCTTCTTTGAGAAAATCAGGCCAATGTACCGTTTCAACGATCCATCCGCCCTGATCTCCCAGATAAAGGTCGATGTCCGCCGAACCAGGGAAATCTTTGCACAAAAAAACGCCTCTATTTCCCTTTTTAGTCGTTTACCGGTCTTGAATTTGATCGCATCTCATGGTATGATTCCCTGCGTCCGAGATGCGGGCCTGTAGCTCAGAGGATAGAGCGACGGCCTCCTAAGCCGTAGGTCGAGGGTTCGAATCCCCCCAGGTCCGCCATTGAAGACTTTAATTTTCTTTGAGATTTAAGCCTCGTCCATTTGTCTAGCCGGACGGGGTTTTTTTATATCTCAAGCCCTTTATCGCGTCAGATAGTCAGATCAAATTATGTTGAATATAGAGACAGTTGATATGCAAACATAAAGACTAAAAAGAAGACTTTGCTTTTTGCGACAACTGTCTTGTTAAATCGGACCCTAAGAGCTATAATTAGGTTGGTTCGGTCAGGAGGGAGTCCTTTGCCTTTTTTGCTTCGTCGACTTTTGATCTCTATAGCTGTGTTGTCCTTTTTTTACGTTTTTTTTGTACCCATGCCGTGTGTATCCCTCCGTTTTGGATGCGAGCAGTTGAATATCTCGAAAGCAGCGTCGTTAGGGACCTCTTGGGAGACGAGGTACGTCCATTCTCTTGAATTGACCGAGGTGGAGGATGTCTACATCTTTGTAGACAAAAAAATTTGGTTATGGGAGGAGAGGGTAAAGTCTCACAACGCTGGGTTACCTACTGAGACGAATAGGAGTGGATTCTTTAAGTCCGATCGAGAGTGGATGAGGTTTTTCGGGGGCCGATTTTCAGCTAAAAAGCTGACGGTGAGGATAGGGGACGAATCTTTAGGAAAAAATCAGTTTCGTTTTCCTCCCGGCGATTGGTTGTCGGTTTATGAGCTTTGTCCCAATAGCAGATGCGAAGTTTTTATGTCTTGCAGGCCTATGGTGCTGAGTTGGATGGGGATTTAGCGCTAAGACCGCAAAGGAGGGGTTTTTTTGAGCGAAGTGAATAAAACCATTGATCTTGATGACCTTAGAAAACAGTTTGACACCGAGGCTAGATACAGGGAGTTTGACGATTGGCAGGCAAAACTGATAACCGTCATCGCTGTATCTATGTCTATTTTTCACTTTTATACCTCAGGATTTGGGCTTTTGCTTGCTCTTCAGCAGCGAGCTGTCCATCTTGCTTTTGTGATGGGGTTGGTCTTCCTGCTCTACCCAGCTAGGAAGGATTCCCCCAAACATAAGATCCCCGTTACCGACTATATCTTAGCCGTGGTCTCGGCCTATTCCGCCCTGTATCTGGTGATAAACTTTGACACGCTGGTAAACAGAGCTGGGTTGCCGACTCAGACCGATATAGTCATGGGCTTTGTCTGTCTTTTGTTATTGCTGGAGGCGACCAGAAGGGTGTCCAGCCCAGTTTTGCCCTGTATCGCCATATTCTTCATAGTCTACTGTTTTTACGGCAGATATTTTCCCCAGCTTTTTCAACATCGTGGTTTCTCGGTGAAAAGGATAATCAACCACATGTATCTGGGAACGGAGGGAATTTTTGGAATCCCTCTAGGGGTCTCTGCTACGTTCGTCTTCATGTTCATTCTCTTCGGTTCGGTTCTTGAACAGACTGGCCTTGGAAAATTCATAATCGACCTGGCAATGGCTCTTGCTGGTCATAGCACCGGTGGTCCAGCAAAGGTAGCGGTGTTGAGCTCCGGGCTTATGGGATCCATCTCTGGCTCCTCTGTTGCAAACGTATGTACCACCGGTATGTTCACGATACCTCTGATGAAGAGTGTGGGATACACTAACCACTTTGCCGGAGCGGTTGAGGCAGTGGCGTCCACAGGTGGACAGATAATGCCCCCTGTGATGGGTGCGGCTGCTTTCATAATGGCTCAATTCTTAGGTGTGCCCTATATCCAGGTAGCCATGGCCGCCATAGTTCCTGCGTTGCTCTACTACTTCGCTGTCATGGTACAGGTCCATCTTGAGGCAACTAGACTTGGACTCAAAGGGCTCCCAAAAGAGCAGCTTCCTAAGTTAGCTCCTCTGCTTAAGGAAAAAGGACTTCTCCTTATCCCCATAATAGGGATAATCTATTTCCTGATTGCCGGCTATACACCGCTGAAGGCCGCCTTTAACGGTATAGTGATGAGCATCGTGGTCTCTTACTTCAATAGGGAGACCTGGTTGACCCCCAAGAAGCTGATGATGGCCTTCGAAAACGGCGCCAGAGGCGCGATAGGGGTTGCCTGTGCATGCGCTACGGTGGGTATCATAGTCGGGACAGCAACTCTGACCGGTCTTGGTCTCAGGATAGCCAGTGCCGTCGTCGCCATAGCTGGTGGCAAGTTGCTTCCGACTCTATTTCTAACTATGATTGCCTGTATACTCCTTGGGGCAGGTCTTCCAACTACAGCTAACTTCATAGTGACAAGCACAATGTGCGCTCCTGCCCTGTTTCAGTTGGGGGTCGCGCCAATGGCAGCCTACATGTTCGTGCTTTATTTCGGCATAGCAGCAGACTTAAGTCCTCCTGTCGCCTTGGCGGCTTATGCCGGGGCTGGAATAGCTGGGGCCGATCCGTTTAAAACCGGGGCTACCGCGATAAAACTTGCATTAGCTGGGTTTCTGGTTCCCTATATATATGCCTTTAACCCCATCCTGGTTTTGGTCAACTTCACAGCTGGCAAGTTTGTCTTAGCGGTAGGAACGGCGGTTTTGGGCGTATTTCTGCTTGGCATGAGCTCCGTGGGATACTACAAGGTTCCCATGGCCATGTATTTAAGGGTTATAGCACTAGCAGGTGCTCTTTGCCTCTTGATTCCGGGAGGCTACAGCGATGCTATCGGCTTCGCCGTACTTATCGGTATCCACCTGATTCAGGTTGTAAAAGCTAAAAAGATGGCCTAGACACTTGGCCTTTTTGGCCATATCCAGAAATACGTGATACAATTCGATGTCGTAAGATGCGCCGCCTCAAACGAGGCGGCATTTCCGTATTGAGAGGTGACCTTTATGTCCAAGGATTTCAAAGAAACTCTATGTTTGCCAAAGACCGATTTTCCCATGAGGGCTGGATTGGCAAAGAAGGAGCCCCAATTTCTGGAGTTCTGGAACGAAATAAAACTTAACGATAGGATGAAAGATAAAAATAAAGGCAAAAAATCGTTTATCCTTCACGATGGGCCCCCCTACGCTAACGGCCATATTCATATAGGAACTGCCTTTAACAAGATACTGAAGGATTTTATCCCTAAATTCAAGTCCATGAGGGGCTATTACTGCCCATACGTTCCTGGGTGGGATACCCATGGCCTTCCCATAGAGCTTAAAGTACTTAAGGACCAGGATGTGGATAAGGACTCCATCGATCCTGTTGAGCTGAGGAAACGTTGCACCAAGTATGCGATGGATTTTTTAGACGTCCAGAGATCGGAGTTTAAACGCCTAGGCGTCATTGGAGATTGGGAGAATCCCTATGTAACTCTGAAATCGGAATATGAAGCGGCTCAGATCGGCGTCTTCGCCGACATAGTGGAGAAGGACCTGGTCTACAAGGGAAAGAAGCCCGTCTACTGGTGCGTCGACTGTCAGACGGCTCTGGCTGCTGCGGAGATAGAGTATGGCGATGAGACATCTCCCTCTATCTACGTATCTTACTCTATGCCAAAGGTGGGCGATAAGTTCGACCTTCTGAAGGGCAAGGACGTCAACGTCATAGTCTGGACGACGACCCCCTGGACCTTGCCCGCAAGCATGGCCGTAGCGATACACCCTTCCTATCGGTATGTCTTTGTTCCCTCAGGCGACTCCGTCTACCTCCTGGCAGGTGAGCTTGTGGAGGAGGTCCAGAAGGCTACAGGCCTGTCTTTCGGACAGCCTTTATTGGCGGTCAAGGGCTCTGAGCTGGAGGGAGTAGAGGCACTACATCCCTTCTATCCCGATAGGGTAACTCCCATAGTTTTGGCCGATTACGTCGTGCTGGACACAGGGACCGGTTGCGTCCACACCGCCCCTGGACACGGTGTGGAGGACTACGAAACAGGTGTGAGATACGGTATCGAAGTATATAACCCAGTGGATGCGTCTGGAAGGTACGTTCCCGACACGGAACTAGTCGGTGGGATGACCCTGTCGGATGGAGAGAAGAAGGTCTTTGAGGTACTAACAGAAAACGGCAGACTTCTAGGACGGATGAAGATCGTCCACTCTTACCCTCATTGCTGGCGTTGCAAGAAACCGGTTATATTTAGATCCACCGATCAGTGGTTTGTTAACGTGGCCAAGTTCCGAAAGGAAGCTCTGGATGTCATCGATCAGGTCCAATGGGTCCCTGAGTGGGGACGGGACAGGATATACAACATGGTTAGGGATAGATCCGACTGGTGTATAAGTCGTCAGAGGGTATGGGGTGTCCCTATACCGGCCTTTTACTGCAAAGACTGTGGAAAGATGATCCTCGACCCCAAGGCGATGAGGCTGGTTCAGGAAAAAGTGAGGAAAAAGGGGTGTGACGTCTGGTGGCAGGAGTCCCCTGAGGAATTAATAGGGGATCTGGCCAAATGTCCCGATTGTGGTTCCCGTAACGTCGAGAAAGAACGGGACATAATGGACGTATGGTTTGACTCTGGCGTCAGCCACTTCGCCGTTTTGGAGACCAGAGACGACCTTTCATGGCCCGCGGACCTTTATCTTGAGGGCAGCGATCAACACAGAGGATGGTTCCAGACCTCCCTACTTACCTCTGTAGGCTCCAGGGGAGTAGCTCCCTACAAGGCGGTCCTGACCCATGGATTTATAGTCGACGGTCAGGGCAAAAAGATGTCTAAATCCATAGGAAACGTGGTAGCACCTCAGGAGATAATCGACTCCTACGGAGCTGATATCCTGCGGCTGTGGGTGGCCTCCACCGATTACAAAAACGACATCAGGATATCCGATACGATAATAAAGACGCTAAGCGAGGAATACAGGAGGATCAGGAATACGGCAAGGTTCCTGTTGGGCAACCTCAGCGACTTCGTCCCCGAGAGGGATACTGTGGAGTATAGCGATATCTCATCTTTTGACAGATGGATCCTCTCCAAGCTGAACAGGCTGGTTGCAAAGGTCACAAAGGGATACGAGTCGTACGAGTTCCACATACCCACAGTTGCTATTCATCAGTTCTGCGTCAACGAGCTTGGCTCTCTCTATCTGGACGTTGCCAAGGACTGTCTTTACGCGGACAAGGTTGACTCGCCTTCGAGGAGAGCAGTACAGACGGTGATGTGGCGCATACTCGTTTCCCTGACCAAGATGCTCGCCCCGGTTCTTAGTTTTACATCCGAGGAGATATGGCAGGAGCTTAAAAAAATCGATCCATCTCAGCCGGAAAGCGTCTTTCTTGCCGAATGGCCCGACGTCGTCGATAGCGAGATAGATCCCGATCTAGAGGAAAACTGGAACGGTATAGTATCGATAAAAGGCGCTATAAGCCGCGCCATAGAGGTCTGTCGTTCCAGCGGGGAGATAGGACAATCCCTTGAGACAGCTGTTACGATAGTGAAGAAGGAAGATGGCGTTTCTACCCTCCTATCGAACGACGAATGGCAGAGGATCGCTATAGTCTCGTCCTTTTCTTGGGTTGACGATTGTCCTGAGGCTAAAGAGGACGATGAGACGGGATATATGATCAAGGTATCCCCTGCGTCAGGCAGCAAATGCCCTAGATGCTGGAGATTCTCCGAGGACGTGGACGATCAGGGGCTCTGTCCCAGATGTCAGACCGTCATCTAGAGTCTGATCCCATCGATAGCTACGAGACCGAGGGTCTGTCCTGTCCAGGGCAGACTCTCGGTCTCGTGAAGGAATCGATAAAGATAGGGGAAGAGGACGATGGTAATAGGGTTGATATCGTTATTTCCCGGTCTTTGGGCCTGTCTCGATCTTTTGTCCAAAGGCTTATAAAAGACGGACTTGTCAACTTGACGACATCGAACAGGACGAAATCATCCTACAAGGTCAAGACTGGAGATCAGCTGATCGTCCAGATACCGCCACCTAGACCATTGGATATAATCCCAGAACCAGTCGATTTTTCGTTGGTTTACGAGGATAAACACATAATAGTTTTGGACAAACCGGCGGGGTTGGTCGTCCATCCATCGCCAGGTCATTGGAGGGGAACCTTGGTTCACGGTCTCCTTCATCGTTTTCCGGACATCGGTTCCATAAACGACGTAGTCCGTCCCGGTATAGTTCACCGACTGGACAGCACTACGTCTGGGTTGATGGTGATAGCCCGTGATGTTGAATCTCTGCATTCTCTTCAAATTTCTTTTCAGGAGCGCTTGGTTGACAAGATATATTTAGCTCTGGCCTGCGGACGTGTTATATCCGATAAAATTTCCGTTAGAGTGCCTATCGGAAGGGACTACAAAAACCGATACAGGATGGCGGTAGATCCAGATGGAAAGGATTCCTGGACTGACGTAGAGCCGCTTTGGGATATCCCTCCGTACTCTTTTATCTCCTGCCGGCTCCATACCGGAAGGACCCATCAAATCAGGGTCCATCTCAGACATCTGGGAGCTCCTCTCGTGGGGGATACTCTCTACGGTTTTAAGAGGGCAAGGCAGGGAAAGGTTGAAAAAATCCTAGGGGATAGGGTCTTCTTGCACGCATGGAGATTGAGTTTTCCCCATCCTGTCACAGGGGAAAAGATGTCTTTTAGAAGCACTCTCCCTTCGGACCTTATTTCGTCCCTAAAAGAGCTTCTTTCCAGAAAAGGTGGTCTATAGATATAGACTTGCTTTCTTTGTAGGTCACCTGAGCTGGTCCAGCTCCTTGAATGTGCCTGACATGCTTTTTATAGGTATAGTCAACCGGTCTGTGTTCTTTGCCGGCGTTTTTGGAATAATGCAGGGCTAACGACGCTCCTATTTTGATCCCTAGCTCGAGAAGCTGTGGATCGTTAGGGGGATTTTTCATTATCACGTGAGACCCAGGAGCCTCGTGGACGTGAAACCATATATCGTTCGGTCCAGCGGATTTAAAAGTCACAAATCTATTGCTTTTTTCGCTTAAACCGACCAAAAAAAGGGCCTCGCCGAACTGGTAGATAAGATGAGCCGGTTCCGAGGTCTTTTTGCGGTCTGCCTTGACCTTGTTGGTCGAGCTCTCCGATACCAAATCCCTCAGAACTTGAATGTCCTCTATTAACTCGATTGTCTCTATCTGTGTCATTTGGGCCTCTAAAATCAGCTCTAAGTCGAATAATTTTTTTGACACAATGTCTTTGTCACAGCTATATTTCTTGTATTTTTTAAAGTATCTTTTTGCGTTCTGTGATGGGTCGAGAGAAGGGTCAAGGTCTACATGGAGGGTCATCTCTTTCCCTTCGTTGTCCCAATGAATGAGGTTAACTGATTTTGATCTAGATGGTATTTTTTTTATGTTGGAAAGTATCGCCTCTCCTTTTTCCTTCAGGGTATTTGCCTCTTCCGCCATCTTAAGCTGATTTTTTAGGCCGTCGATGTGACGATAAAGCCCTTTGATCTCTTTTTGTATTGTCTTAACTCCTTTCTTGATTAAATCATCTCTTTTCCTGTTTTTAGAGGACTCCAGAATATGATCTTGGACAACCGTCATGATGTTTTTAGGTATCTCTATGGCATCAGGTAAAACCCATGGCCATAGGGATATATACCCCCCTATATCCTGAAGCAAAAGGGACTCGTCTCCGCTAACGATCATATCTATGCCCCTGACGATTTCCTCCTTGGAGATAAATCCTTCACTCATATCTCTATCCACTCTGGACGCCAGTACCTTGCCTATTCCAATAGGACATTTTAGATATCTTTCGATGTTTTCAATCGAGACCGATGTTATGGATATCCCCTCCAGGGGGGGAGGTGTCTGATATACGATCCCAGGTAGGATGGTCCTGTATCTGTTGACATCAGGGTGAACATGTCTAGCCGACTCTATGATACGCTCGTCTTCGTCGATCAGTATAAGGTTGCTGAGCCTTCCCATGAACTCAGCGATCAAGGTGGTCTTGGATCCTATTCCTGCTCCAACATATCTATAAAATTCCACGCACATGATTCTATCTTGGTCTCTCTGATATACCCTCTTTATCTTAGCTCCGACTATGTATTTGGACAGGGCGAGGGAAATACCTCCCCTTAAAGCCCCCAGAGATTTGGCTATGGAGCTGTTCTCCCCGGTCAGCGACGCCCCAAAATTGTCCTGTGACCAGGATATAAAAAGCCCGTCTTTCCCAGTTTTTAGTATGGTCCAGTCCTTTCCCCCATCAACCCTTTGAATTGAGGCTCCCTCCAGCCTTTTCGATAAAGCCTGTGCCAAGACCCCCACTATTTCCGGTCCGTATCTCATAGTTGTTTCCCTCCATTTCGGCTTTTGCCAGTTTGCTCGAGGGCGTTTCCCCATCGCTATAGACTAATCTTTTTTGGAGCCCTTGACAAGATGGGCCGATATGAGTAAAATTATCGCCGTCTTGCAAGAGCAGGGGCTGTGGCGCAGAGGGAGCGCGATTCCTTCGCAAGGAATAGGCCGGGGGTTCGAATCCCCCCAGCTCCACCAATCGACCCACGTTCGGGGCGTAGCGCAGTCTGGTTAGCGCACCTGCTTTGGGAGCAGGGGGTCGAAGGTTCGAATCCTTTCGCCCCGACCAATAATATATCAGCCGGTATGCGGAAATAGCTCAATTGGTAGAGCACTAGCCTTCCAAGCTGGGGGTTGCGGGTTCGAGTCCCGTTTTCCGCTCCATTTTTTTTGCGCCGGTAGCTCAGTTGGATAGAGCAACGGCCTTCTAAGCCGTGGGTCGCGGGTTCGAATCCTGCCCGGCGCGCCATTAAGGATTTTTTCTCATGGTGAGTGTAGTTCAGTTGGTTAGAACGCTGGATTGTGGATCCAGAGGTCGGGGGTTCAAGTCCCCTCACTCACCCCATCTTTGTTTTTTAGGATCGTTAGCTCAATAGGCAGAGCACCTGACTCTTAATCAGGGGGTTACAGGTTCGAT
>CAYNAN010000036.1:0-22509 GCA_964395085.1 uncultured Synergistaceae bacterium | reverse complement strand
CCTCCTGATGTCTTCGTATTTGTCTAAACCTATTATATCCCAGAGAATCTCTAAAAACTTTGAACCTCGGAGAGATCGTTCCGACGAAGCCCATTCGAGCCCGTATTTTCGACGTGCCCTCCGAGGCGGTTCGTACGAAACAGGCAGGTCGAAAATACGCTTGGGAGAGACAGGGCGCAGGCGGAACGATCTCTCCGAGGGGACCCAAAAGCGAGTTTTTAGAGAGGCACACCCCTAAACAGAACATTAGACGACGAAAGAGCTCACCTTCCCTGATCTTTAGGCTAAAATAGGTAATAAGGCTGATTGAAGGTTTAACCAACTAAGGCTCTGCCTCTGGTATTATGGATACGGAGCGGTTCTGTCTTCAAACCGCATAGTTGGGCTTATATATCGGCATATATAGTGGATAACCTTTTGTCCAACGCTAATCCACAGGTAAAAACACCTGTTATCCACAGAGTTATCCACTATATCCACATTCACGGAGGGGTTTCTTATGAAAAAAAGGGTTACTATGTCGGTTCTCGTGCTGGCATTGGTATCCCTCGCTGCGGGTGCTTTCGTGTTCCCGTGGGGAGGAGGATTGTTAAAGAAAGGGTTCATTGAAGAGGTTCATTCCATGGGAGCGGTCTCCGGAGATATAGGTAATGTCAGAGGCAATCCCCTCAGGGGATACGAAATAGAGAACGTCTCCTTGATCGACGAGGAAGGAGATATCCTTGCGGTGTCTCGCGCCGGTTTCTCCCTGGATCTAAAGGCGCTGTTCTCCAGAAAGGTCCGTCTGGCGAGGGTGTACCTGGACGACGTAAAGATGGACGAAAAGCGGCTGTTGCCCGTAGTGGAAAAATTTATGAACGAGCCCTCAGAGGTGGATGTCGAGGTGGGAGAGATAGACATATCGAACGTGTCCTCCAATACGGAAGGGTGGGCTATCTCCTCCGGGTCGGTCTCTCAGGACCGTGGGATATGGTCCGCCCAGGCTCGGGGGACGTTTCGAGGAACTCCTTTGGAGGGTAGTGCCCAGGTATCTGTATCAGGGGATGCCGTTTCGATCCTGTCCTGTTCTCTTTCTGGTATGGGAGGGGGTGCCTCTCTGTCCGGGCCGATCGCGCCAGAACTGGGCCTGTCCGGCGATATCGGTGGGGTATCGATAGAGGCCGTTGCCGGCCTGTTTTCCTCCAGCGGAGGCATTCACGGTAACTTGGGGTTGGACTTCTCCATATCCGGCACTCTGGAGAGCCCTATCGGATCGGGCAGCGTCGTGTTGGACGACGGGGCCTTCGGGCGCTTTGAGATCCCGGGCCTCAGGGGAGATTGGCATTACGGCGATTCCAAACTGAGGTTGTCCAACTGGCGAGGTTCCGCATCCGGTTCGGCCATCTCCGGTGATATGACCCTCGCTATGGAGGAAAAAATCGGCATATCCGCTGGACTTGAGGCGGCGGAGTTGGACCTGGAGTCCTGGTTCGGGGACGATCCCAGGGTACAGGGCATATCGGGGCGGATAGGGTCCATATCTCTGACGTTGAAAGGTCCTCTGGACGGCCTTAGCGCCAAGGTTGTGCTTGAGAAGGGAGATATCCTCTATTCCGGTGTCAGGCTATCCGGTCTGGAGGGGCGTGGCGAGATGAAGGAGTCCGGTGGCTTAACCCTGGATCTTTCCGCCTCCACCCTCGGAGGGAACGCCAGCGCAAAGGGCAAGGTCGACATCGGTAAAAACCGTATGGACCTCTCCGTGGCGCTGAGGTCCATCCAGCTGGGAGATGTGCTTCCTCTGGCTGGCGCTAAGGGGCAGGATATAGCTGGTGCTGTCACTGGGGACATAAAGGTGTCCGGGAGCCTGGACGATCCCGTTTTTTCCGGCTCTTTGGACTCTCCATCCATAAAGGCCTACGGAATTCCCCTCAGCGACTCTAAGGTCTCCTTTAAATACGACGGATCGACGGTCGACCTATCGTCCATATCCACCAAGGCCGGAGGGGGCGGTATCTCGGGTAGCGGCATGTTGAGGCTTAAAAATAGGACGGAGGTCTCGATAAAAGGAGATTTTTCAGGTATGACAGGTGAGGGCCTGAGTCGTGCCTTCCCCGACTTGGCCGGGTTTGGCCTTTCCGGGGCCATCGGAGGGTCCTGGAGCTACTCTTCCGATGGAACTGGCTTTGGTACGGTGGGGCTGGATCTGTCGTCTAAGTCCCTCTCTCTGGCGGATGCCTTCCCTCTTAAAGGACTATCCGCTCAGGTCGTGGTGGACGGCAAAAAGGTGGAGGTTAAAAAAGCGACCGCTGGCCTATATGGAGGGTCGATCGACCTCTCCGGTAACGCCCCAATTGGGGCTGGCGGCATGGAGTTCAAGGGAACCCTGTCGTCCATTGAGGGAGCCCAGCTGATGGAATCTATGGGGATGGAGGGCAAGGGACGGATCGACGGATCTTTCAGGGTATCGGGGTCTTCCTCCTCTCCCCATCTGGACGTTGATCTGGGATCTCAGAGACTTGAGTTGGCCCAGCTGGCGTTGGATAAGTTGAACTTCACCCTCAAGACCGAGAAGGACCGTCTTGTGTCGTCCCTCAGAGGAGCCCTGGCTGGGGTCCCACTGACAGGGGGTGGCTGGATAAGGCTCCCCTCCGGCAAGGATAAGGGCGCTGTTGACCTGGAGGCCTCCGTCGAGGGGCTGGACATAAAAAGCCTGTTGCCTAAGGGGGTGGAGATAGGGGGAACCCTCTCCACCAAACTCCACCTCCTCGGACCTCTGGGGAAGACGAAGCTCTACGCCAAGGGCCTCGCCCCCAGATTGCAGGTCGGGAACACGATTTTCTCCTCCGTAGAGCTGGGGGGATACGTGGGGCAGAGCGATGTCATCTCCTTCGAGGGTTCAAGCCAGTTCGGGGATAAAAGGGTCAACGTCTCCTGTGACCTGAAGCCGTCGGACAAGGGTTGGAGCCTGGGATTTAACGCCTCTGGGACGGACGTCAACCTGTACTCCCTGGCCTCCGGCCTGGAAGGGGTCGTTGACGGCAGGGTCAACATGTCGATGAAGGGGGACTGGACCAACGGAATCCTGACCGCCTCGGGAAAGCTGAGCTCCAAGGAGCTCAGCTCCAGCGGAGTAAAACTGAGGTCCGTGTCTCTGCCGGTCGCCATAAAGGGCACATCCCTCACAGTAAAGGGAGGCAAGGCGAACCTATACGGAGGGGCTGGAACCATGGATCTTACCGTGGACCTGACGAAAAACACCTGGAAGGGCAGGGCGGAGGTCAAAAGCGCAGACCTCAAGCCTCTGGTCAAGGACGCCACGTCCCTCCCTGGAACCGTCTCAGGGACAGTCGACCTTAGGCTGGATATGTCCGGCGTGGCGGGGCGGGCCTTTCTGGTGGATATCACCGGCTTCCTGAAGGGACGAGCCATCGATCTCTCGGGCTTTAAGGTCCTGGATGGAGTGACAAAGGGAAAGCCATTCAAGATACGGGATGTCTCCGCCAACTTTAACCTGGACGGACAGGAGCTCTACATACTTCCCGGCAGCAGGATATCCGCTTGGCCCGGCGACGAGGTTTTCCGTTACCTAGAGGCCAGTGGGTCCATAAGGTCGTCCTCCGGTCAGGATAAGGCTCCTCTGGATCTGTCCTGCGGCGGGGAGGTCAACCTCAACGCCTTAAACGCCTTTTTGGGCGCGATGAGGAGCCTTTTTAAGGCCAGCATATTGGAG
Organism: uncultured Synergistaceae bacterium; assembly: GCA_964395085.1. Taxonomy (GTDB): domain Bacteria; phylum Synergistota; class Synergistia; order Synergistales; family Dethiosulfovibrionaceae; genus Dethiosulfovibrio. The sequence goes on along the minus strand of CAYNAN010000036.1, from coordinate 18,800 downwards.
GGGATCAAAGATCCTCGTGCTCTGGCGACCGACATCCTGTCTGGGTTGATAGGCGGTTACTCATCCCAGGAGTTCAGAGAGATAAGCCTGCACGTGGGTGGAACTTTCGATTCTCCGGTCATATCCAAGCTCAAGATCAGCGAAAAGGGAATAGGCATAGGTGGAGACGGCCTGCCGTCGTCGCCTGGCGAGCCCAGGATAAGGATAAAGATCGACATTCCAACGGGAGAGGGCGGCGGCCAGGATGTGGAGGCCGGGGATCAGGTCAAACAGCAGATCATGGAGGGCCTTCTAAAGCAGGTCGTCGGTGGCTCAGACTAGAGGACACAGCTAAAAATGCTTCCTCAAACCCTTCCCCTCGGAGAGGTCGTTCCGTCTGCGCCCTGTCTCGCCCGATCGTATTTTCGACCTGCCTGTTCCGTACGAACCGCCTCGGAGGGCACGTCCTGTCGCCCCATTCGACTACACGACGGCAGGTCGAAAATACGGACTCGAACGGCCTCTCCGAGGGTAGACTGACGTTAATTTATAAATGTCCTCTAGAGTATTAATCGGATTTAGATTAAAAGAAGGCCCCTCGCTTAGGCGAGGGGCCTTCTTGATCCATCGTATCTGTCGTGTTAGTTCTTGTCCGAGGAGGCAACTTCCTTCTCAGGTAGGAGTATTTTGACCTCGTACTGCTTGTGAAGCTTCTCGACGTATCCCTTCATGACCTCCATCTGCTTCTTCTGGAGGAGCTGCTGTCTTAGCTCTTCCTTTATCTCCTCAAACGGACGGGTGGAGGCTTCCTTGTGGTCTGTGACCTTCACTATGTGATATCCAAACTGGGTCTTGACCGGAGCGCTTATCTCTCCGACCTTGGTGCTGAAGGCGACCTCGTCAAACTCGGGAACCATCTGACCCTTTGTGAAGAAGCCCAGGTTTCCGCCGTCGGCCTTGGAAGGACAGTCGGACCTGTCTTTGGCCGCATCCTCGAAGGACACCTTTCCGGCCAGGATATCCTTCCTGAGCGCTGTCAGGTCCTTTTTAGCCTTGTTCCAAAGGTCGTTTCCAGCGTCCTTGGACACCTGGATCAATATGTGGCTGGCCTTGACCGACTCCGGAACCTCGAAGGCGGCCTTATGCTCGTCGTAGAAGGCCTGGACCTCCTTGTCCTCGACTTTCACGTCGGAGAGTATCTTCTCCATGGCAAGAGCGGCTACCAGCCTCTTCTCCATCTGGGAGATGGCGTCTTTGAACTTCTCCGTCTCTGTTATCTTGTTGTCCCTGCCCCATAGGTAGAACAGCTTGGACTCGGATATATGCTCTACCAGTTCCCTCTTGCCCTCAGGCGTGCTGAGGTAAGCCCTCTGGCTCGGCTGGACTCCGGCCAAAACCTCGTCCACGTCCGATTGGGTCACGATTTCGTCCCCTACCTTGGCGAGGACATCGTCGGGTTTTGCCGTGGAGCTCTGGGCGAAGGCCGCCCCGGACAGGGACAGGGCCATTATGATAGCTATGGTTGCCTTTCTTTTCATGCTGTGTAGCCTCCAAACTTTAGATATTTTGTGTCCGAGGAACACTTATACCAGAAAAGCCCGTTTTCATCCATAGGTACATATACCGAATGGGCCTTCTTTACCTTGACGCTTCATCGTGACCGCTGATATGCTCCGAGTGGGAGGTGGTTTTCTTGATACAGATAGTTCCCATCCGATGGGAGGAGTTCAGAGGGGCTTTTTCCGGCGTCTTTCGTGAGGTAGACAGGTTCTTGAAGGACTCGACCTCGGACATACTGTCGGTGCGCCGTCCCGACTGGTGTCTCAGGATCGACCACGACAGGGGCTTTATCCTTTTCGACTACCAGGGCTCGCTTCGACCTGAGGGTCTGTCCCTTCCCTCCAAGCCTTATCTGTTCAGAATAGAGGGCTGCCCTTACTTAATTTGACACTGCTCTTCAAGTTAGGTATTCTCATCATATATGAACAACTACTAGGAAAGTGGTGGGACTATGGCCATAACAGAGCGGATCGAGGACTATCTCGAAACGGTATTAGAAATTGAACTGGAGGGGGGCGTACCCTCCGTCACGGAGCTGGCTTCACGGCTCGGCGTAAGGAAGGCCACGGTGGTCGTGGCGGTCCGCAAGATGGTGGAGCTGGAGCTTCTAGAACATCAGAGATACGGAAAGATCGAGCTTACCAGGGAGGGGCGAGAAAAGGCCCTTGAGACCTACAGAAGACACCAGCATATGACCTTCCTGTTCTCTCAACTGCTTGGCCTCGACGACTCTGTGGCCGAGGAGATGGCCTGTGCCGCCGAGCACGCGCTTGATCCCGCCTCGGAGCGGAAGCTTGCGGCGTTCGTGGATTTTTGCTGTCACTCCAAGGCCGAGGGCAGAGGGTGGGTTCCAGCGATGGAGATGTTCGTCGCCAATCCGGAACACCTATCCATTCCTTTGACCATGCTCCTTCCCAGGCAGGAGGCGAAGGTCCTCAGGCTCACCACCGAGGGAAAGTCCAGGAGGATCGGCCTGAGCGAGAGGGGTTTTACACCTGGTCAGACCGTCAAGAGGCTTGACGATGGCCGCGGTAGAGACGTTCAAGTCTCGTTTGACGGGAAGGAGGAAACCCTCTCCAGCCTCGATGCCCTGTCCATATGGGTCCTCCCTGCGGAGGAAAACATTGGATAGGCTGTCCATAAAGGGTCTGACCAAGAGGTTCGGCCCTTTCGTGGCGGTGGACGATCTCTCCGTGGACATCGCCGGTGGGACTATCCACGCCGTGGTGGGAGAGAACGGGGCCGGTAAGTCAACTGTGATGAAGTGCCTATATGGCATATACAGCCCCGATAGAGGGGAATTCTCCATAGATGGTAAAGCTCTCTCAATAAGGTCTCCAAGGGATGCTATGGCGTCCGGCATAGGTATGGTTCATCAACATTTCATGTTGGTTCCCTCCATGTCCGTCTGCCGTAACGTCGTTTTGGGCGACGAGCCCAAAAGTGGGCTGGCCTTCGACCTGAACAGGGCCAGGACCGAGGTGTCCAGCCTCATAGACCGTTACGGCCTGGACATCTCCCCCGACGTCCCGGTGGGGGAGCTACCGGTTGGCCTCCAGCAGCAGGTGGAGATACTGAAGCTTCTGTATCGTCGCGCGGACGTACTAATATTCGACGAGCCCACGGCGGTTCTTTCCCCTAAGGAGGTCGACAGGCTTTTCGACACCATAAGGGGGTTCAAGGACGCTGGCAAGACCGTCATCTTCATAGCCCATAACCTTGGGGAGGTACTGGAGATATCCGATAACGTGTCGGTCATGAGGAAGGGCAGGTTGATGGACACAAGGCCGGCCTCGACCCTGGACCGGTCGTCCCTGGCCGAGCTTATGGTGGGGCGGGCGATAGACCTTCCGTCCATCTCACAGGCTCCGATTTTGTCGGAAAAACCCCTCCTGGAGCTGTCGGGCATATCATTGTCGGGACCTTCCAGGCCCCTTTTGGACGACGTCAACCTGACGGTGTTCGGTGGAGAGATCTTGGGGATAGCCGGCATAACCGGCAACGGCCAAAGCGAGCTTGAGGAGGTTATCTCGGGGCTAAGGGCCTCCGACGGAATGGTATCCATCGATGGGTTAGACCTTACCTCCTGTGACTCCCACAGGCGAAGGGAGTCGGGTCTGGCCTATATACCGGAGGATCGGCTCAAAACCGGCCTGGCTCCTCTGGCCAACCTGGTGGACAATGGCCTCATGGGATACCAGTATCAGAGCGGCTTCAAAAACGGACCCTTCCAGATCGGCAGGATGGCGGTGGGCCACGCCGATCTGATAATAGATAAATACGGCGTGGCCGCGGCCCACCGGGGAGTCCAGGCCGGAGCCCTGTCCGGGGGCAACATGCAGAGGCTCGTGATGGGCAGAGAGCTGGAGCACTCTCCGAAGGTACTGGTGGTGTCCCAGCCGACCAGAGGGGTGGACATAGGCGGTGCGGAGGAGATACACCGCCGCATACTGGACCTTCGATCCCAGGGCAACGCTGTTCTCCTCATCTCCTCCGACCTCGACGAGGTGCTGTCGCTCAGCGACAGGGTCGCGGTGATGTTTCGAGGAAAAGTCGCCTCGGTGTTGCCCTCTCGGGAAGCCACCAGGGAGAGGGTGGGCCGTATTATGCTCGAGGGAAAGGACGGTGAGGTCCTTGAATAGCTCCTTTGTAAGGTGGGCTCAGGACCACAGGGATGGCCTCATCGTCCTAGGATCCTTTGTAGCCAGCGTGTTCTTCGGTGGGGTCATAATAGCCCTTTTCGGGGCGGATCCAATAGAGGCATACAGGGGCATGATGATCGGGGCACTGGGAGATCAGGACGCGGTTTTGGCTACACTGGCCAAGTGGATCCCCCTTCTTCTGGCCACCTTCTCAATCTCGGTGGCCTTCAACGGCGGTATGTGGAACATCGGTGCTGAGGGACAACTTTACGTGGGAGCCTTCGCCGCCACGTGGGTAGGGCTCACCTTCGGTGGTCTTCCCAGCGTCGTCATGATGCCCCTGGCGCTGGCCTTTGGCCTTGGGGCCGCTGCTCTTTGGGCCTGGATACCGGCCAAGCTGAACCTGGACAATGGACTTAACATAGTGGTTTTGACCATAATGCTGAACTCCCTTGGGGTTCTTGCGACCCAGGCCCTGACCGTTGGCCCCTACGCTGGAAAGGAGGTCGCGGCTGGCGCTACGGACAGGATCCCGGAGGCCATGAGGTTCGCCAAACTCACCGACTTCAGCAACCTCAACACCGGAGCCTTCTTGGCCCTGGCCGTGATCTTGGCCGTCACCGTCGTGATGCTCTTCACCGTCAGAGGATACGATTGGAGGATGTGTCGGCTCAACGGTCGTTTTGCCCGTTACGGTGGCGTTAACGTCCGCAAGGTTCAGATGTCAGCCATGTTGCTGTCGGGCCTCCTGGCAGGTCTGGCAGGGGCGCTTTTGGTGATGGGGGAGCAGTATCGGTTTCGCACAGCTATATCCCCCGGTTATACATGGACCGGCATGATCCTCGCCATGATGGTGGCCTATCACCCTGTTGGAGGCATAGGGGTATCCTTGATCTACGCTATAATGGAATCGGGAGCTCTGGAGATGGAGCTGATGACCGACGTCCCAGTCGAGGTGGTCCAGATAGTCATGTGCCTGGCGGTGCTTTTCGTCTCAGCTGGCTTCGCAATCGCAAACAGGCTGGCCAGTCGCTTGAGGGAGGATTGACCATGATAGAGTTCTTTCAGGCCACGGTCAGAATGGTCACCCCCCTGTTGCTCATAGCCCTGGGTGGAACCTGGACCTTGCAGACCGGCATACTCAACATAGGCCAGGAGGGTTGCCTTATACTGTCCTCCTTCTTCGCGGTGCTCGGCAACCACCTATTCGGCAGTTGGTTGATGGGCATCGTCTTCGCCATCTGCGCCGCGCTGGTCTACAACGCTGTGTTCGCCGTTTTCTCGGTCACGCTACGGTCCAACATATGGGTCATAGGGATGGCCTTAAACATCATGGGCAGTGCCCTATCCATACTTTTCCTCAAGAGCTTCTTCCACGTCAAGGGCAGCTTCAGGAGCTCCAACATGGTCAGGATACCTGACGTTGATCTGTCATGGCTCCCCCAATGGCTGGACGGCCTTTCCCTCATAGTGTGGCTGGCTTTAGCCATACTCCTGGTCATGGCCTACGTCGACTCCCAAACCGTCTCCGGCATGAGGCTAAAGGCGGCGGGAGAGAACGAGGAGGCCCTGGAGTCGGCAGGGGTCCAGGTATGGCGCATCCGCTACGGCGTCATCGCCATAAACGCCGTCCTTGTTGGGCTGGCAGGGTCCTATCTATCCACATCCTACCTGCTGTCCTTTGTCAGAGGCATGAGCGCCGACAGGGGCTGGATGGCGGTGGCAGCGGTGATCTTCGGAGACGGAAGTCTGGCCTGGACCTTTTTTGCCGTGCTGCTGTTCGGGATGGCTCAGGCCGGGGGATTTCAGCTTCAGGTCATGGGCGTCCCCAGCCACGTGGCACTCATGTTGCCCTATGGCTTAGTCATAATCGCCCTCATCACCAGAGGACTAGGGAAGAGAAGGAGCATCTGAAATGGCACGTCCCCCTTTTTCGAGGGGTTATCGATATCTAAGAGGAGGATCATAATGGGCAAGAGAATTGGACTTATGCTTTGTGTCGCCATGGTGCTTTTTGCCGGAACCGCTTTCGGAGGGGACAAGCTTTCCGTGGCCCTCATAATCGAGGGACAGATGGGCGATGAGTCGTTCTACGACAGCGCTAACAGGGGATTCGAGAAGGCCAAGGCCGAGCTCGGAATCGACGGCAAGGTCATAGAGTGCAACTACGACCCCGCCAACTACGTACCCTACATGGCGACCGCCGCGAAGAGGTTCGATCTGGTCCTTTCGGTCGGATTCGGGATGATGGACGCAATCGCAGAGGTGGCCCCCAAGTTCCCCAACACCGACTTTGCCCAGTTCGACACCGTAGGCGAGATCGCCCACGTGACCTTCGTCGACTTTAAACAGAGCGAGGGTAGCTTCCTGGTAGGGGCCTTGGCCGCCATGATGACCACCAGAGAGGGAGACCCAAGGGTCAACCCCGAGGCCGTCATAGGGGTGGTCTGTGGAGAGGACATTCCGGTCATGTACAGCTTTATAGCCGGATACGAGCAGGGAGCCAAGCACGTAAACCCGGACGTCAAGGTCCTTCGTGGCTTCGTTGGCCGCTGGGACGATCCAGCCGGCGGCAAGGAGATGACCCTCAACCAGCATAAGAACGGAGCCGATGTTGTCTACCAGGTCGCTGGAGGAACAGGAGAGGGCATCATAGCCGCGGCCAAAGAGGGCGGCTTCTACGCCATAGGCGTCGACTCTCCCCAGGAGCATCTCGCTCCTGAGGCGGTGCTCACCTCTATGCTCAAAAGGCTGGACGTGGCGGTATACGACCTCATAAAGGCCAAGCAAGAGGGCAACTATCAGAGGGGCACGGTACTCAGATACGGCATCAAGGAGGGCGGCATCGACCTCTCCTGGCCCGACAGTGCCCTCAAGCTCGTCCCTGAGGACTTTAGAAACAAGCTTGAAGACCTCAAGAAAGAGGTAATCTCCGGCAACATAGTTGTAGCGGAGACGACGAAATAGATTTAAAGCGGAAGGGAGAGCGCCAGCGCTCTCCCCTTTTTCAGATCGCTGCTTTTTTTGGCGTGCCGATAGGCATGGCTCTAACCAGCTCCGCCAGTAGGGGCAGAGGCTCCTTTGACGCGAAGCTTTTGGGATCGAAGCTGTGAAGAGTTCCATCCTGTAGCAGAAAGGCCCTGTCACAGAAGCGCCTTATCAGCCTCAGATCGTGAGTGACGAAGAGATAAGCAGTCCCAAGGTTTTCCCTGAGCTGGTCCAGGAGGTCCAGTATCTGGGCCTGGACCAACATATCCAGCGCGCTCACCGCCTCGTCCAGAAGGATCATATCTGGCTCTGGCGCCAAGGCCCTGGCTATGCAGATCCTCTGTAGCTGTCCCCCGCTGAAGCGGCTGGGGTACTTTGCCTTTTCCTTTGGGTCCAGCCCCACCTGGCGGAGCAGCTCGTCCACCCTCTCCTCCAGGCTCTCGCCTCTGAGGTCGGTGAAGTTTTTTAGGGGCTCCGCCAGTATATTCCTGGCGGTCATCCTTGGGTTACAGGAGTCAAGCCCGTTTTGGAACACCACCTGTATAGCCCGTCTTGCCCTTGTGGATAGCTTTGTCCCGCTGGTCACCCTCTCCCCCTTGATGACGACATCTCCCATGTCTGGAGGCTCTATGCCCAGGAGGATCCTTCCCATTGTGCTTTTACCTGACCCGCTGGGGCCAACTAATCCGACGCATTCTCCCGGATCTATCGATAGGTCTATGCCCTTTAGGACCGGAATAGGATTTCCCTTTTTGAAGAATCCTCCCCTGGTGTAGCTCTTGGTCACCCCTGAGAGAACGACAACTGGGTTCATAGCACCGACGTCCTTTCCGCCTCGCCGCAGAGCCTGAGATGGGCCGACACCAATCTGGCCGTGTAGTCCGAGGTGGGATTTGAGAAGATATCCTCCGTGGTCCCGGTCTCGAGGGCCTCCCCGCCTCTCATGACCATTATCCGGTCCGCCAGCTTCGCCAGGACCCCCAGGTCGTGGGTGACCAGTATCATGCCCATGCCCTTTTCCCTTCTCAGGTCGTCCAGGAGGCTCAATATTCTGGCTTGGTTTATGACGTCCAGGTCCGTGGTCGGCTCGTCCGCAACTAAAAAGGGCGCGTCCGCCACCAGTGCCAGGGCTATCATTATCCTCTGGAGCATCCCGCCGCTCAGCTGGAATGGGAACATGTCCAACACGTTATCCTCGTCCCCCAGTCCAACCTCCTCCAGCGACTCCAAGTAGGATCGCTCCAGTCCCTCTATGCCGTGGGCCCTGGTGGTCTCCTTGAAGTGGTCCCTTACGGTGAATACCGGGTCAAAGCAGCTCATGGGGTTCTGGAGTATTGCCGCTATGGAGGATCCCAACCTCGAACGGCTGACGTTTCCATCGAAGGGCTGACCCTCCAGTGTCACCGATCCAGACATGGATAGCCCAGGGGGGAGGAGGCCTAAGATCCCCAGACAGGACAGGGACTTCCCGCATCCACTCTCTCCTAGGATACCAAGGATCTCCCCTCTGTGTCCCTGAAAGGATATTCCCCTCACGAGCTCTCTAGCTCCGTGGTTTATCCTCAGGCCATCGACCGATATGAAGGGGGTCATGGGACTACCTCTCCGGCCAGAGCTGGGTCTATGGAGTCCCTCAGGGAGTCCCCCAGCATGTTACAGGCCATCACCGTCAGGAATATCATGATGCCTGGATACAGCAGAAGCTCGGGATGGCTCCACAGAAACTGCCTGCTGTCGGCTATCATTACCCCCCATTCAGGCATGGGAGGGGTTACACCCAAGCCCAAAAACGAGAGCCCCGATACGTGTAGCATCATGTGCCCTATGTCCATTGTGGCCAGTATGGTCAGCTGGGACATCACAGAGGGCATTATATGGCGAGAGAGAATCCCCCAGCCGCTGGTTCCGGATACCCTTGCCGCCATGATGTAGTCCCTGTGCCTGATGGAGAGCACCATGGATCGAACTATACGGGCGTACCAGGCCCAGTGGGTCAGGGCCACGGCCAGGATTACGTTGGTCATCCCGGTTCCGAGAACCCCTATCAGGAACATCGCCAGGATAAAGGTCGGGAAGGTCAGAAAAACGTCGCAAAACCTCATTAGCACCGTATCCAGCCTGCCTCCGAAATACCCTGCCGTAGCTCCCACGAAAAAGCCCAACCCTATGACTATCCCGAGTATGACCGATACCGCCCCTAGCGAGGTCCTTGCGCCGTGTAGTAGCCTTGCCAGCACGTCCCTGCCTAGGTTATCGCACCCCAGTAGGTGCTCACCTCCAGGGGGAGCGAACTTAAGGCTCAGGTCGACCTCTGTGGGGTCCCAAGGTGTTATCCAGTTTGCCCCTAGGGCGCTAAGCAGGAGCAAAGCGAGGAGAGCTCCCGCCACAGCTGTGTTTTTGTTAAAGCTCAAGTCACTTTCCCCCTTCCAGCCTTATCCTAGGGTCGATCCAGGCATACATGATATCTATCGCCAGGTTCATGGCGACGAAGACGAAGGTCATTATCAGGATGAAGCACTGCATCACTGGATAATCTCGATTATATATGGCCGATACGGCGTACCTTCCGACACCGGGCCAGGAGAATATACTCTCCACCACCACGGCTCCGCCGAAGAGCTCCCCCACGTGCATCCCTATTGCGGTGATTATGGGTATGAGGGAGTTGATCAGGACGTGCTTTCCGACGACCACCCTGTCAGGTAGGCCCCTTAGCTTAGCGTAGAGGGCCCATCTGGCGTGGAGGTTGTCCAGGACGCTCCCCCTTATGAGCCTTATGTTGATGCAGGTGGACATAAGGGACATGGATATCGCCGGCATTATCATGTGGGATATGCCCCCTAGGCCCATGGAGGGCAGCCAGCCCAGCTTTATGGAGAACAGCCACACCAGGAGGTAGGCCAGCCAGAAGCCAGGGACGGACACTCCGACGAAGGCTAAGGCCCTGGTCAGGTTATCGGGCAGTTTATCCCTCTTGAGCGCGGCTAGAAGCCCCAGGGGGAGGCTCAGCGATAACGTCATTAGCAGAGAGAACCCCGCTAGCTTTATGGTGTTTGGAAAGTAGTACATGATCTCCTGGAATACAGGATTTCCCGTCACGTAGGACCTGCCGAAGTCCAGCTTTAGGGCTTTTTTGAGCCAGTCCAGGTACTGTATCGGCAGTGGCCTGTCCAGCCCGAGATCGGCCCTGGCCACCGCCAGAGCCTGATCTGTAGGCGGGATGTTGGAGAGCCTCAGATAGGTCATAGCTGGGTCCCCCTGACCTATTCGGAGGATCAGGAAGACCACCACCGAGACTATCAACATCAGGGGGACCAGCTGAATCAGCCTCTTTGCGATGTATCGAGCCATGGACCTATCTGCCCAGTTTGATCCGCTCGAACGGTATCACGTAGTCCATGGGCATGAAAGGGATGTCCTTTATCCTGTCTCCATAAACGGTGATATTTGTAGGATAGCTCAGTGGGAGATAGACCGCCTGGGCGTGGAGCGTCGTCAGGATGGCCCTGTACAGGTCCTGTCTTGTTTCCTCGTCGACCGTCACCATGACATCGGTTATCTGACGGTCCAGTTCCTTCTTCATCGGCAGCCCTATCTGGGCCCTGTAGTCGGCGTGAGATGGTATCCTCATGGAGCTACAGTATGACTGTGGGTCGTAGGGAGCTCCCCACGTCGAGGAGAATATCATGCCGAACTCGCCGGATTTCTGTCTTTTATAGTAGGAGTCCGCCTCCTCCGCCACAAGCCTGACGTCCATACCTATCTTGCGGAGGTCGCCCTGGATTGCCTCGGCGGCAGCCTTCTGAAGCGCGTCCGTCCCTATAAAACAGAACTCTATGGAGAGGGGCTTTCCGTCTTTCTCCCTGAAGGTCGATCCGGGATTTAACGTCCAGCCTGCCTGATCGAGGATCTTCCCAGCCGAGGCTCGGTCGAACCGGTAGGGCTCTAGATCTAGATCGCAGTAGGGGCTCTCGGACGAGAACAGCGTGTTGGCTGGATGCTCCAGACCCAGGAACACGTGGTCGACTATGGCGTTTTTGTCGACTCCGTGAAGTATTGCCCTTCTGACCTCCAGCTCGTCCGTAGGGGCCTTCCCCGAGTTCAGAGCCACGCTCCTTCCCGCCATGGGCTTTGACACCAGGGCCGTCACCTTGCCGTTGGACTGAAACCTCTTAAAGGTGTCCATGTCTATCTGGCCGTTGTTGGCGCCGTAGATCAGGTCTATCTCTCCTGTGTCGAAGGCCATAGCCCTGGCGGTTGGGTCCGATATCACCTTTACCAGGACCTCATCGACCTCCGAGGTTCCCCCCCACCAATAGGGGTTTAGCTTAAACAGGTCGTACTCCCCTTTTTTAGACTCCACCAGCATCCATGGACCGGTCCCTATAGGGGCCTTTATCCCCTTGGAGGTATCTAGGTCGTCGGGGAAGCCGGATGGGGCCATTATCCTGAAGGGCCTTATGAGGCTGAGCTCGGCCAGGGTAGGGTAGTATGGGTTTTTGAGGGTCAGCACGAAGGTATTGTCGTCGATCGCGCTCCATGTCTCCAGCTGGTTGACTATGTCCATCCAGCCGTGTCTGGCTGAATTTTTCATCACTGCCTCAAAGTTCATCTCCACCGCCTTGGCGTTAAAGGGGGTTCCGTCGGAAAACTTGATACCCTTTTTTAGGTGAAAGGTGTAGATCTTGCCGTCCTCCGAGATGTCCCACGATTCAGCCAGGGCTGGGTGGAACTTTCCGTCATCCCCGTAGACGACCAGTGGGTCGTAGACCATGCTCTGAGCGTACATCTGGTTGGGATTGTAGCCGTGCGGGTTGATAGGGCCAGCGTTGGACGGCCATGAATAGACTATCCTTGCGGCGTGGGAAATCCCTGGGGAAAAGGTCAGCGCTCCTACCAACGACGATAGGACCAACAGTTTTCTGAACATTTTGAACCCTCCTAGTCTGTTTTATCGTTCGACGATATCGACCGATTCTATAGTTGAGCTCATCTCGTGTCAAATATTTTTACAAGCGTAACACGAACCTGTCCCCCATTTTGTGCAGTTATGTTCAAAAGTAGTCATGTCCATCAAGCTTATCCTATCGCCATGAACGAGGAGTGGATGTAACATGAGTGATACAATGGACACGAAAAAATTCTGGAAGGAGTGGGTCTTGTGAAACGGAAAAATGGAGCAATAGGGCTTACCGTTGGGCTACAGGTGTCCCTCGTCGTGGGGGTCCTTATCGTGGCCCTTTTAACGGTGGTGATAGGGGTCGCCTCCTTCAGGTCCGGCAAGATGATGGAGGATAGCATCGATCAGGGTGGTCTGGGTTTCGTGGAGAGCCTTCAGATAGGCGTTGCCCAGGAGATCCGCTCCCTTCGGGAGGCCAATCACTCCTACGTCAACATAGTGGTCCAGAGGCTGGACGGTAAGATGACCTTCGAAAACGAGGATCTTATCCCGGTAGGGGAGATGGAGGTCAACAAGTTCTTCGTGATGGACGGGTCCCTACAGCAGATCACAGGGGACATGAAGTTGGTCGACGAGTGGCACGAGGCCATGGGATCCCAGTTCTCCATATACCAGGTGATCGATGGAGGCATGGTCCGGGTTTCCACGACGATGAAGGACCAAGACGGCGTTCCCCTGCTTGGCAGCTTCACCGACTCATCCTCCTCTAGATACGTGGAAACCGTTAAAGAGGGGCAGGGCCACGATGAGATAGTCTCGGTCATGGGCTCCCCCCACGTTGGGTACTACCGTCCGGTCAAGGACAACTACGGCGAGGTGAAAATGGTCATATTTGCAGGAACATCCCTTTTGCCAGCCCAGAGCAGGGTCGTCCAGTCAAGCCTGGGCGATGGCAGTTATGGGATGATCTTTGATTCCCAAGGGCGGGTAGTGGCCCATCCGTCTATACCGGTCGGATCCAGCCTATCCGAGGCAGCCCCCGATCTCTGGAGGGCCCTCGACTCAGCTGGTATCCTGTCCTCCTCAACGCCCATCGAGGTGAGCTACGACTACAGGGGTCGTAACTCAAAGGCCTACGTGCAGAGGATAGAGGGAACCGATTGGTTCGCCACTGTGGTGGTCGACGCCGACCTAGCCATGGCCCCTGTCCGATCCATGAAGATAGGGCTGGTCCTGTGGACCGTGCCCCTGGCCCTGCTGGGATTGATCCTCCTGGGATTAGCCGTGATGAAGCTGATCGCCCCCCTGCGCAGGGTTGTCGAGGTCGCGGGTCGCATAGCCGAGGGAGACCTGTCCATGACCATATCGGCCAGGGATAACAGCGTCAACGAGATTGACAGGGTCATGACAGCGTTCGGGCGCATTCTTGACGAATATCGCCAGCTGGTCAAAAAGGTCGTCGGAATGAACGCCCAATTTGCCCAGGGAGCTAAGGCCATGAGCGACATAGCCCAGGAGACCCACGACGCACTGTCTAAAGTGGACGAGGCCACCGAGGCGGTTGCCTCCATGGTGGACTCTATCGCTGCCTCGGCGGAGGAGACCAACGCCGGAGTTGAGGAGGTCTCCTCGGGGGTTGCCAGCTCGACCCAGGTCGTGACCGAGCTCAGCGAGAAGGCCCAGTCCGTATCGGGCAACGCCGAGCAGGGGCGTAGAGCGGTGGACGACGTGTCAAAAGGGACCTCCAGGGCAGGTGAGGCGACCTCCAGGGTCATCAGCGCCATGGAGGAGCTTGAGAGGTCCGTAGGCGGCATAACCGGCTTCGTCAACACCATAGTTTCCATTGCGGACCAGACAAACCTGCTGGCCTTGAACGCTGCCATAGAGGCGGCCAGGGCCGGTGAGGCAGGAAGGGGCTTCGCCGTAGTCGCCGAGGAGGTCAGGAAACTGGCGGAGGAGAGCAACAGCGCTGCGTCGAATATCCGCAAGGTCATAGAGACGGTCCAGTCCGACATGGCCGTGGCCGCCAAGGACACCAGGGAGGCGGGATCGGTCATGGAGGATCTGCTCAACAGGTCCACCCAGGCGGCGGAGGAGATAAAAGGGGCCACCGACGGCGTCGCGGCCATGGCCGAGGGGATACAGTCCATAGCTGCCTCATCGGAGGAACAGACCGCCAGCACCCAGGAGATAGCCAGGGCCGTGGACACCATAGCCTCCATGTTGAACAGTGGCAGGGAGTCGGCTCAGGAGATGAAGGACGCTACCGAGAGGATGGGGATAAAACTGAGGGAGCTCAAGGCCATCAGGGTAAGCCAGCAGGACAAGCTCGTGGAGCTGAGGGAGCTTACGGACAACTATCGCCTGGAGGAGACCTCATCCCCAGCGATAATGTAGAAATATCAAAAAACGGCCGCGGCCTGTAACAGGCCACGGCCGTTTTAATTTTCCCTTGGGTCGAAGGAGGACTCCCTGTTAAGTGCCACAAGAAGCTCCCTTTCCCTTTCGGTAAGTCTGTTTGGGACCACTATCTCTATCCTGGCGTAAAGGTCTCCGTCGCCGGAGCCCCTGAGGGGAAGCCCTTTACCTTTCAGCCTGAGTTTCTGCCCCGACTGGGTTCCGGGAGGGAGTTTTACCCTCACCGTGCCTTTGGGGGACTGAACCGGAAGGGAATCCATACCCAGCGCCGCCTCCCATGGGCTCACCTTCACCGTCGTTATAAGGTCGTGGCCGTCCACGGAAAAGCGGCCGTCCTTTGCCAGTCTGACCGTAATTTTGAGGTCGCCTCTTTGGCCTCCGGCGGGAGAGGCACCGCCTTGACCTCTCAATGTCAGTTTGGATCCGTCGGTGATCCCCCTCGGCAGGTTGACCTCCAGCGACCTGGTTGATCCCTGCCCTTGGATGGATATCCGCCTCTTTATCGGGGCGTTAAGGGCGTCCTCCAGGGAAATCTCCAGTGTGACAGACATATCCTGCCCCTTGAATCCCCCCATGGACATATCCCCGGCCATTCCGCCGAAGATCGTCCTGAAGAAGTCGCTGAACCCTCCCATATCGCCGCCAAAGTCCTGTTGTCCCCCTCCGAAGCCGGAAAAATCCCCGTAGCCATAGCCCCCGCCCTGCCCGAAATTGGGGCCTGACTGCCAGTTGGGGCCGAGCTCGTCGTACATTCTCCTCTTCTCGGGGTCCCTCAGGACCTCGTAGGCCTCGTTTATCTCCCGATATCTCCCTTCCCCCTCGGGGGTCTTGTTGACGTCGGGATGGTATTTTTTAGCCAGCTTTCTGTAGGCCTTCTTTATCTCCGACTCCGATGAACCCCGAGGGATGCCCAGGATCTCGTAATAATCCTTGTACTGCACCGACATGGAGCCATCCCTCCTTTTTGACGTATATTGACCTTGGATATTATACAGTGGGGCTGGCGGTTTGTGAAGGGTCAACTGAGCTCTCGGATCGGAGAAATCCCACTAAAGAAGTTGTGTTTTCACCTCCATGGTTATATACTAGGGATCAGGGGGAATTTTAGACCGTATCCTTGCAAAAAGCATTGGAGGAATTGAGATGAACGGAACAGCTTTGCTGGAGGTCCGAGACCTGTGCGTCGAGGTTGGGGGACAGCCGGTCCTGAAGGGCGTATCTCTGGATGTAGGCGAAGGGGAGATTCACGCCATATTCGGCCCAAACGGCTCCGGTAAGACGACCCTTCTCGGCAGCATAATGGGGCTTGGCAAATACGAGATCACCTGTGGATCCATCCTCTTCAAGGGGCAGGATATCACGGGTTTTTCCGTGGACCAGAGGGCTCGTCTTGGGATAGGTATGTCCTTTCAGAGGCCTCCTACGATCCACGGCGTGAGGCTGAGGTCCCTTCTTGAGCTCTGTGAGGAGGACCGGTCAAATATAGAGGCCCTGGCGGACGACCTAAACGTGTCATCCTTCCTGGACAGAGAGGTCAACGCCGGCCTCTCCGGCGGCGAGCTCAAGAGGGTGGAGCTGCTTCAGCTGCTCCTTCAGAGGCCGGATCTGGTGTTTTTGGACGAGCCTGAGTCCGGGGTGGACCTGGAGAACATGGCCTTAATCGGAAGAGCCTCCGCTTCGGTCCTGGGCAGAGAGAGACCCCTCTCCTGTAGACCTGGCTGTGACGGTTCGTCCTGTCGAAGGGAGCTTTCCATAAAGGAGATAAAGGAGATGCGACATAGGGCCGGTCTTCTGATAACCCACACTGGCAACATCATGGACTACGTCAACGTCGACAGGGGCCACGTCATGATGGACGGAAAGATCGTATGTTCAGGAAACGCCAGGGAGATACTGTCCGAGATACGCCAAAGCGGCTATTCCGAGTGCTTCCGCTGCATGATCAAAGAAGAGGTGAAGAGATGATCTCCCCGGTTGAACGGCTATCGGACCTGTCGGAGCAGGACAGAGACACGCTGGTGAAAAGCGGCATCGACCCAGAGGCCCAAGTCTCCGGTAGTTTTATGATGGCGGACCACTCCACGGTGCACTGCAACTGCTCTGACCCAGACGTGGAGGTACTTCCCATCTCCACCGCCCTCGAGCTTCACGACGGCCTTAGGTCCTACTGGCGTCGTCTCATAGACGACCATGAAAACGGCGATCCCGACGGAGGCTACTTCATCCGCTCCAGGGTCGGAGCCAACGTGACCTATCCCCTCCAGGCCTGCTTATACCTTGCGGAGGAGAAGCTGACCCAGAACGTCCACAACATAGTGATCGCTGAGGAAGGGTCCACACTGAACATCCTAAGCGGATGTGCCACCGCGCCGGGGGTCCGATCGGGGCTCCACGTTGGGATCTCGGAGATATACGTCGAAAAGGGAGCCACACTGTCATTCACCATGGTCCACAACTGGGGGGAGGACATGGCGGTGAGGCCCAAGACCTCCATCATAGTGAAGGAGGGCGGAACCTTCATATCCAACTATATCTGCCTGAAACCAGCGAAGGACCTGGTCATGTATCCCACGGCGGTCCTGAAGGGCAAGGGGGCGGTAGCCACCTTCAATAGCGTGTTTCTAGCCACCGAGGGGTCGTGCATCGACTCTGGCTCTCGGGTTATCCTGAAGGCCGAGGACACCAGGGCTGAGGTGGTGTCCAGGGCGGTCTCCATGGGAGGCAAGATCTACGCCAGAGGTCATCTGGTGGGGGAGGTCCCCGGGGTCAAGGCCCATCTCGAGTGCGACGGACTTATCCTCTCCGACCGAGGGCTGATCCACGCCATTCCGGAGCTTGAGGCCCAGTGCAACGATCTGGAGATGTCCCACGAGGCGGCGGTTGGAAAGATCGCACAGGAGGAGATCGAATACCTCATGGCGAGAGGGCTGTCGGAGGAGGATTCCCGGTCCCTCATAATAAAGGGTTTCCTGTCCCTGGACATACTGGGGCTCCCGGAGGAGCTCAAGAGGGACATGGAGGAAACTATAAAGCAAGCCGATTCAGAGGGGGCTATGTAGCCCCGTAAAAAAGGAGGAAAAACAGATGGCTGAGTACAAATTAACGGTACCTGATATGTCCTGCTCTCACTGCGAGGGTAGGATAAAGTCGATCCTGGAGGGGCTGAACCTGCCCTCTTTCTCCGTGGACCTTGCCGGTAAGACCGTCACAGTGGAGACCGACGACCTGGACAGGGTTCTTGATGCCCTGGACGACGGCGGCTACGAGGCCCAAAAAATATAGCTTCTGATCGTCGAAAGGGGTGATTGAGTGGAGGGCAAAAACGTGTCTCTCACCGTGACAGGAATGACATGCGCGTCCTGCGCCAGAATAGTTGAGAAAAGGCTGTCCAAGGTGGAGGGGGTGTCCTTCGCAGGGGTAAACCTGGCCACCGAGACCGCCTTCGTGGTCACAGACGGCACCGTGCCAGAGGAGCTTCTTGAGAAGGCGGTCCTCTCGGCGGGGTACGGAGTCTCAAGGGAGAGGCCCCAGGACCTGGAGGAGGGCCGCTATAGAAAGGCAAGGTTAAACCTATCCTTGGCCTGGGCCATAACTGGGCCGCTGATGGCCCTTATGGTGTTCCACATGATGGGCGTCCACGTTCCGGGATATCTCTGGATGGAGATAGTCGGCGGTGCTGTGGTCATATTCGGAGCTGGCTGGAGTTCTCTTAGAGGGGCTTGGATCGCCCTGACCCACGGACACGGCAACATGGACGTCCTGGTGTCTCTAGGGGCTCTGGCGGCCTGGTCCACGGCGCTGCTAGGGGCTTTGGGCCTCAACGTCTCCTCCTTCGGTGCCGTCGGGGCGATGATAGTAGCCCTTCACGTGACTGGCCGGTTTATAGAGTCCCACCTTCGGGATCGGGCGGCCAAGGAGATAAGGGCGTTGGTGGGGATCCAGGCGAGAGAGGCCAGGGTTATCAAAGACGGTTTGGAGATGACCCTTCCTATAGAAGCCTTAAAGGAGGGCATGACCCTTTTGGTTAGGCCCGGAGAGAGGATTCCCTCCGACGGAACGGTCCTGTCCGGTCGTTCCGCGGTGGACGAATCGATGATAACCGGCGAGCCCATACCGGTCTCGAAGGAGAAAGGCGACCCAGTCACAGGGGGCTCCGTCGCTGTAACAGGGTCGATGGAGATCGAGGTGACCAGGGTTGGCGAGGATACCTTCCTGTCCCGTATGATCGCCCTCATAGAGGAGGCCCAGGGGGCCAAGATCCCAATTCAGGCCTTTGCCGATCGGGTGACCGGGGCCTTCGTCCCGGTTGTGGC
>CAYNAN010000035.1:0-22598 GCA_964395085.1 uncultured Synergistaceae bacterium | reverse complement strand
AGAGGGACGATATTCTTCTCTTCGCAGGAGAGGCCCATGAGGATCCCGGCGTCATAGAGAGCATTGCCAACCTTGCGGTGAACGCCGACAATATCGCCCGTGGCTATCTCATAATCGCTGCTGCCCAGAAGCTGGGAGCCACCGATTTCGTCCATATCTCCTTCCCCCGCCATATGAGCTACGAGCTTCTCTCTCGCCGTCGTAACATCATGGAGGAGGCTTGCAAGGATCTTGGCATGAACTTCCACTTCGAGACCGCTCCAGACCCGACCAGTGACGTAGGTGTGGCAGGAGCCCAGCAGTTCATCCTCGAGAAGGTCCCCGCTTGGCTTGACAAGTACGGCGACAAGACCGCCTTCTTCTGCACCAACGACGCTCATACCGAACCCCTCCTCAAGAGAATAGCCGAGGGTGGTGGGTTCTTCATCGAGGCCGACCTCCCCTCTCCTCTCATGGGATATCCTGGGGCTCTTGGGGTCGAGCTCGCCGACGTTAAGGGTGACTTCCCAGCTATCCTCAAGAAGGTCGAGCAGGCAGTCGTAGATCACGGCGGGGCAGGCCGCATGGGAACCTGGGCCTACTCCTACGGTTACACCAACTCGATAGCTCTTATCGAGTTTGGTCGCCAGTGTGTGGATAACGGAATAGACAACAAGAACTTCCGTCGTAAGTTCAGGAAAGAGGACCTTTTCGCCGCCTACTCTGAGGCGACTCCAGGAGCTCAGTGGAGCGGAAGTTACTACACCGACGTCCAGACCGGCGTCGAGAAGAAAAACCACGTTCTCCTCTATCAGGATACCTATATCTTCGGCAAGGGCTATCTTGAGATGACCAGCGTGGAGGTTCCGGTAAAATACTTCTCCGTGAAGTAGTGGCTTAGTTAAGCGATACTGTGAGGGGGAGATAGGCAGATCGTCTCCCCCTCCGTATTTGGAGTTTCCCTTCCGTTAGTCATTCAAAATTCCATTTTTTATTTAGTTTAATGGGCTTTATTTTTTACGATTTTTTCGGGCGTTATCGCGGCCGACAGGCTGGATTTTGCCCGTCCTACGAGGTGAATTATATGGCATCAGGACCGCTTTTAAGGGTTGAGGGGGTCGGGAAGGCCTACTTTAGCAACAGAGTGCTCAAGAACGTCAACTTCACCCTGGAAAAAGGACAGATACTGGGGCTCGTCGGTGAAAACGGGGCCGGCAAGTCGACACTGATGAACATCCTTTTTGGCATGACGGTCATAAAGGAGACAGGAGGATACGAGGGGGATATCTTCGTCGACGGAGAGAAGGTCTCCTTCGAGAGCCCCTTCGATGCGCTAAGGGCAGGGATAGGGATGGTCCACCAGGAGTTTTCCCTCATCCCGGGCTTCTCCGTAGCGGAGAACGTCGTGTTGAACAGGGAGCCAACCAAGTACAACTTTTTGGTGGAGGCTTTCGGGGACAGATTACGGACCCTGAATAGGGAAGAGATGGTCAGCAGGGGCAAAAAGGCTATAGACAAGCTGAACGTAGCCCTGGACGCCGAGGCCCTTATATCGGAGCTTCCGGTCGGGTATAAGCAGTTCACCGAGATAGCTCGGGAGATAGACAAGGAGAACACCAGACTCTTGGTCCTGGACGAGCCTACCGCGGTCCTGACCGAGTCGGAGGCGGACACCCTTTTGGCCTCCATGAGGCGACTGGCCAGCATGGGTATATCCATCATTTTCATTTCCCACAGGCTCCAGGAGATACTTGATGTGTGTGACAAGATAGTCATACTTCGAGACGGAGAGGTGGTCCACGAGACGCCTCCGTCCGAGACGGACATAATGTCCATAGCGTCTCATATGGTTGGAAGGGACGTCGCCACAGCTTTCGCAAGAAAGGATGACCCCGACAGGAAGATCGGCTCCACCCTTCTTTCGGTTGAGCATCTGTGGGTCGACATGCCGGGAGAGACCGTCAGGGACGTCTCCTTGGACATAAAAGAGGGCGAGATCTTCGGCATTGGGGGCCTTGCAGGGCAGGGAAAGCTCGGCATTCCCAACGGTATCATGGGGATGTTCCCGGCCGGAGGCTCGGTGACATTTGAGGGCAAATCGGTTGGTCTAAACGAGCCTACTAACGCCCTCTCCGTCGGTATATCCGCCGTCTACGAGGACAGAAGGGGGGTCGGGCTCCTGCTGGAGGAACCGATCTCTTGGAACATAATATTCACGGCACTTCAGATGCAGGGCCGTTTCCTCAAGTCCACCTTAGGGGGATTGGTCAAGATAAGGGACGAGGAGGCCATCTCCCTCTGTGCCAGGGAGTACGTTAAGTCCCTTGAGATAAAGTGCGTCAGCGAGAGGCAGAGGGTCCAGGAGCTTTCGGGGGGAAACCAGCAGAAGGTCTGTCTTGCCAAGGCATTCGAGACTAAGCCTAAGCTTCTTTTTGTCGCGGAGCCGACCAGAGGGATCGACGTTGGGGCCAAGAAGGTCGTCCTTGATACACTGAAGCTCTACAATAAAAAATACGGCACCACCATAGTGATGGTATCCTCGGAGCTCGAGGAGCTTCGCTCCGTATGCGACAGGATAGCCATAGTAGATTCCGGCCGGATAGCTGGGATCCTTCCGGCTGAGGCCCCTTCCACCGAGTTCGGTGTGCTCATGCTGGGGGTAGTGAAACAAGAGGAGAAGGTGAGTTCGTAGTGGACGGTATAAAAAGGTTTATAGAGAACGCCGGTTGGCCCAGGGTTATTATCGCCCTCTTCCTGCTGTCTTTGTTCGTCATCGCGCCCTTCGTCGGCGTTAGACTGGATGCCTCGGTGAGCGATACCCTGGTCCGCCTTGGCATGAACGGTGTCATGGTTTTGGCCATGGTCCCGATGATCCAGGCTGGCTGTGGTCTCAACTTCGGTCTGCCTCTTGGCATCATCGCCGGGCTTCTGGGAGCTGTTACAAGCATAGAAATAGGCGTATCCGGGATTTTAGGTATAGTCATAGCCATGGGGGTGGCCATTCCGATCGCCATCGTTTTAGGCTGGGCCTATGGGTTACTTCTCAACAAGGTCAAGGGCAGCGAGATGATGATCGCCACCTACGTAGGCTTCTCCTCCGTCGCTTTTATGTGCATCATGTGGCTGGTGTTGCCCTATAAGAGCTCCAACATGGTGTGGGGCTACGCCGGCAAGGGGCTCAGGACCACGGTGTCGGTCGAGGGCTTCTGGCATCAGGCCATAAGCAACATAGGCTCTTTCCAAATAGGTAAATTCTTCTACGTTCCTACCGGTATATTTTTGTTTTTTGGTTTTTTATGTTTCTGCATGTGGCTTTTCATGAGGACCAGGGTAGGGACCGCCATGACCACGGTGGGATCTAACCCTGAGTATGCCAGGGCGTCCGGGGTGAACATCGACAGGATGAGGATTATATCCGTAATACTGTCCACCGTCCTTGGAGCTATAGGTATCATAGTTTACGAGCAGAGCTTTGGCTTTATCCAGCTCTACATGGGCCCGTTCTACATGGCCTTCCCTGCGGTCTCCGCTATACTCATAGGCGGGGCTTCGGTACATAAGGCGACTATCGTCAACGTAGTGGTTGGAACGGTACTGTTTCAGGGCATACTGACCATGACCCCGTCGGTCATAAACAGCATGATCCAGACCGACATGTCCGAGGTTATCAGGATAATAGTCTCTAACGGAATGATCCTATACGCATTAACCCGAGTTGTGAAGGTGAAATCATGAACAGTAAATCCGATTCCTTTAAGCATCTATTGGTCCAAAACGCGGTTCCTATCGTGTTTCTTTTGGTCAGCGCCTTTGCCATTCCAATCTCACAGTTCTCCGGCAGCTATCTGATACAGGAGATGCTGGTAAGGCTCTCAAGAAACTCGTTTTTGGTCCTATCTCTGCTGATACCTATAATGGCGGGAATGGGGCTGAACTTCGGGATGGTCCTGGGAGCTATGGCCGGGCAGATAGGGCTCATATTCGTTAGCGACTGGAACGTGGTTGGGGTTAACGGCATGGTATTGGCCGCTATCATATCCACCCCTCTGGCCATGCTCTTAGGCTGGCTCTGCGGTGTGGTCCTGAACAAGGCTAAGGGGCGGGAGATGGTCACCTCGTTCATATTAGGATTTTTTATGAACGGAGTCTATCAGCTCATAGTGTTGTACGGTTTTGGAAGCGTCGTCCCTGTGACCAACCCCAACATGGTTCTCTCCAGGGGGTATGGGATAAGAAACGTGACGAACCTCGAGGGTATAAGGAAGTGCTTGGATAGCTTGATCCCGGTGTCCATAGGTGGGATCGACATCCCTCTTGCGACATTCATCGTAATTGCCCTCTTCTGCTTTTTCGTTGTGTGGTTTCGCAGGACGAAGCTCGGCCAGGACATGAGGGCCGTGGGGCAGGACATGGACGTAGCTAAGGCCGCCGGTATTCCTGTCGAGAGGACCAGGCTTATATCCATAGTGATATCAACCGTTCTTGCCTGTTATGGTCAGATAATATTCCTGCAAAACATCGGAACAATGAACACCTACAACAGCCACGAACAGGCAGGGATGTTCGCCATAGCGTCTCTTCTGGTCGGAGGAGCTAGCGTCACCAAGGCCTCTATCTTCAACGTCTTTCTCGGCGTCGTGCTGTTCCATCTCATGTTCGTCGTCTCTCCCATGGCCGGTAAATATCTCATAGGAGAGGCCCAGCTTGGAGAGTATTTCAGGGTGTTCGTCTCCTACGGAATAATCTCGTTGGCCCTGGTCCTCCATGCCTGGAGGCGTCAGAAGGACAACGAGAGGGCTCGTAGAGGCCTCAGAGGGGCAGAGGAATAGGTGGTGATGGTATGAGACCCAGACAGATATTCGTCAACGTGGTCATAGTTCTTGCCCTGGTTGCGATAGGGATCTTCTGCTACAACGAGGGTAAGGCCAACGACCTCTTCTTGGACAACGTTCCTTACGATCACGATGGAGAGGTGCTACAGCCTTTCGAGGCAGTTCTGGTCTCTGTTGACGGCATCGGAGAACCTCTTTTCTTAGTGGAGGGAGATAGAGGCGTTATAACGGTTCCAGGTCGAAAACACGTGATCCTGGTTGAGGAGCTGGATGATGAGGACAAGGTGATTAAAACCCACAGGGTGTCCTTTTCCAACAAGGAGCTGAAGGGAAGGGTTATCAGCCTAGTCCCACTTTTAAAGGAAAAACTTCCGGGCTGGAGTTATCCGGTAAAGAAATAGATAGGGGGGCTCCCCCTATCTTTTTTTGTTCTATTCGGCCTCCTTTCGTAGTAGAATATCTCCATGGACAGTGAAAAGGGGGTTCTTATTTTGAGAAGGAAGGGTTTTTGTCTTTTTGTCCTCATAGCTTATTGCTCTCTCTTGTCTGTAAGTGTTTACGGAGAGGAAAGATCCTTTGTGGGAGAGGTTTCGGTCAACGATCCCGAGACTCGTCTTTTCAGCTGGCTCTTGAAGAACACCCAGCCTGAGGAGGCCAGGATGATAATCGACGCCCCTGTAGGATCAGACGGAAAGGTCAGACATCTGTTTTTTGAGGCTAAGGGGCCTCATCTCGATGGGCTAAGGGTAGAGTCCCTTTCTGTTGAGACGGTCTTCAACGATTTTGGTCCTCTCGAGAGCTGGACGGATGAAGGGCCTCTGGAGATCAAGGATGTCGTCGTAGGATATTTCGACGCCACCATGACCGACTCGGATATAAACGGTTTTCTGAGGGATCTCACGATGGAGGATGACGACGGGAAATGGAGCTCTATATCGGTCAAGTTTGTCCCCGGAGGGTTGTCCGCTTTGGGATACTACGACCTCAAAAATCCTGGTCTCTCCCTCAAAGTGGAGCTTGATGGCAAATTGGTACTAAGAGAGAGGTCCGAGATATGGCTCGACAGATATGTGTTCAGGGTTAACAACGACGATCAGTCCTCGGTTGTGGAGAAGGCCCTGAGGGACGTCCAGCCCATAGTTGACATGAAGGGGTTTCTGTTCCCTGTCCAGCTCCAGACGCTGGAGCTGGAGATGGGGCGGATGAGGCTGGCTACCAGGGTCCTCCCAGGATCGTTCGACGGGATTTCCTTTGCTTATAGGTCCAGATAGGGGGATCATATGAAGATCGTCGGCTTTTGTAACCTAAAAGGTGGGGTCGGAAAGACCACCATGTGTCAAAATCTCGCAGCGGCTCTGGCCTCTTTAGGCAGGAGAATAGCGGTGCTCGACTTGGATCCCCAGAGCAACCTGTCCTCGGGGTGGGGGATAACGGTCGACGAAGGGGAGCCATACGTCTACGATTTTTTGGTGGGAGATTCTTCTTTGCAGGACCTGGCTGTGAGGAGGGAAGGGGTAGACGTTATTCCCAGTAGCCTCGACCTGGCCGTGGCTGAGCTACAGCTCGAGAGGGAACCAGGACGGGACAGTCTGTTGAAGACGGCTCTCGAGGGGGTCGATGAGAACCGCTACGACTATATCTTCTGCGATAGCCCTCCGCAGCTTGGCCTTTTCACCAGAAACGTACTGGCCGCGGCCGACGAGATTATGGTTCCACTGGAGAGCGAGTTCTACAGCCTTGCTGGGGTGAGGCTTCTCGATTCGACAGTCAAGCTGTTCAAAAAAAGGCTAAACAAGGGTCTCGCCGTTGGAGGAGTGGTCCTGACCCGCCATAACCCCAAGGTCGTCATAAACAGGGACGTTCAAAGGGAGGTGGCCTCCTATTATGGGGACGTTCTATTCCGGCGTTACGTCAGACAGAACGTCAGTATCGTTGAGGCCAGTGGAGCCGGAATGTCGGTTCTGAGCTACGACAAAAACTGTAATGGGGCTAAAGATTACCGCCTTTTGGCGGAGGAGTTTGAGGAAAGGCAGGGGCGTTATGGCAAGGAAAAGACCCAGTCTGCGTAACTACCTAATAGACGGAGATCAGGCCAGGGACGTGGTTCCGATAATAGACCCTCCCTCTACTTCGGATGAGGTCTCCGTATCAGCCTTCGTAGATGGGGTCCTCTCTGCCTGTCCCCTTGGCCGGTTGGATCCCTCCACGTGGGCGGTAGCGGTCGCAGCCCGTCTTATGGAGATTAACGATAAGCCTCTTTCTCTGTCCGATCTGAAGGGGGCTTTTCAAGCGACCCAAGAGGACGAGATTGTTTCTGTCCTGGAGAGAGCTGTCTCGCTCAAAGTCCTCTCCCTTGTTGACGACGAGGAGGTACACCTAAATCCCCCTTCCTCGTGGAGCTTGGAGCTCAAGCCAGCTTCGTCCTGGGCCGATGACCTCGCGGCCATTATGGTCGAAGACGACAAAAACATGTGGCTTCCTCTGTTGTCCCAGTCGTCCTTGGCCTCCCTTGATATCGACTCTGTCAAGACGTCGTTCAACGGCGCTGACCCTGTCTCTGATCAGTTTTTCATGATGAGAAAGGCCGGAGAGGCTCTTTTGCCGATCACCAGGCAAAGCCAGATAAGGCTACCCTTGGTGGCGGTTATAAAGTGGTCCGAAAAAGGGAGCTCTACGGTGTTTTTTGGGGATGCCTCTTGACAAAAGTCCCTAAATCGCTTAAGTTTGCCGGTATGCATCAGGCTGCTGGACAGTGCCGTCACGCAATCCAATATACTTAAGGAGAGCTCGGTATGTCAAAGAACACGAACAGAAAGAACGCCCCTAAGGGCAAAATGGTACGTCGTTTTGGCGTCAACGTTTTTGGGAACAGCAAGTACGATAAGCTTCTGGCCAAGAGGAGCGCTGCTGCGGGAAAGAACGCCAAACGTCCCGCCAAGGTGTCCATCTACGGTCAGCAGTTGCTGGAGAAGCAGAAGATTCGTTTTGCCTACGGAGTAAGTGAGAAACAGCTTCTCGCCGCTTTCGCTAAGGCAAAGAAGCAGTCCGGCGTAACAGGACACAACATGCTTGTGCTCCTTGAATCCAGGCTTGACAATGTGGTGTATCGCCTGGGCCTCTGCTCCACCAGGCCCCAGGCCAGACAATTGGTCTGTCACGGTCACTTCATAGTCAACGACAGGAAGGTCGACATCCCCAGCGCTCTGGTGAAGCCCGGCGACGTTATAGCCGTGGCCGAGGGAAGCAGGGACATGAAGGTCCTCAAGGAGAACGCCGAGATCGCCTCTGCCGTTTCCAAGCCAGCTTGGTTGTCCCTGAACGGGATGGTCGGAAAGGTCGAACGTCTTCCCGAAAGACAGGAGATACCCACCATCGCTGACGAGCAGATCGTCGTCGAGTTCTACTCAAGGTAATATCTTTCGTTCGCGAGAAAGCCCGTCCTATGGACGGGCTTTCTCGGTATAAAGTGAGGAGGAATTTACGTGGATAGAGGAGAGCTCCTTGCCCTCGCCTTTCAGCTAAAGGAGGGAGTTATAGCCCCTGAGGCTTTTGTTAATAAAATGAATATAGAGCCATTCCAAGACTTGGGAGAGGTGAAATTAGACCATAACAGGGCTATACGTAGGGGATTTGCCGAGATAATCTACTGCCCCGGAAAAAGCGAGGATCAGCTAAGATCCATATCTGAGGCCCTTTCAGACAGGGACGGGACTTTTCTTTTCTCCAGGGTAAGGGACGATCAGATGAATATACTGATCGAATCCTTCCCTGGAATTGAATATCACGAAAGAGCCCGCCTCGCCGCTGTGGTAAGCTCGAGCTCTCAGGGCAGATTGGTAGGTGGTGTAACCGTGGTCGCTGCCGGAAGCAGTGATGTTCCGGTTGCGGAGGAGGCTGCTCTTACAGCTCACTACATGGGGTGCGATGTGAGGCGTATCTACGATGTCGGCATCGCCGGCATCCATAGACTATTGGCCCACGCTGAACAGCTTATGGAGTCAAAGGTCATAGTGGCGGTAGCTGGTATGGAGGGAGCATTGCCAGGGGTCGTCGCTGGGCTCGTAAGCTGCCCTGTCATAGCGGTCCCAACCAGCGTTGGATATGGGGCAAATTTTGGAGGGCTTTCCGCTCTTTTGACCATGATAAACTCCTGCGCTACGGGAGTTACCGTGGTCAACATAGACAACGGTCTAGGGGCGGGCTACACCGCTGGCATGATAGCGAGACAGAGCGCATGATAAAGGCCGATCCCGAGATCCTGTACAAGTATTTCTCCCAGGAGCTTCTGTCTAGGATATCGCGGATGGGCTCGGTGGCTGTGTCCTTTTCCGGTGGTGTCGATAGCTCCGTGGTCTTGGTCGCTATGGTCTCTCTTCTGGGAAAATCCAGTGTGATCGCCTATACCTTCAACTCTGTCCTGCACGTTAAGGATGAGATAGTCAGAGGATCTGATCTATGTTCAGAGCTTGGTGTAGAGCAGATAACCCTAGAGGGGCCGGAGCAAGCGGACCCTGTGGTGATGAATAACCACTACAATAGGTGCGAGATATGTAAGAGGCTCAGACTGAAATTGCTTCGCTCCGTATGCCCTTCTTCACACACGTTGATTGACGGTACGAACTGGGATGACGTCAAAGATCCCACGAGGTTGGGAAATAGGGTTATATCCGAACTCGGCATATTCAGCCCCTTAGCTGAGGCTCGGTTGGCGAAAAGCTCGGTGAGGGAAATGGCGAGGGACATGGGCATACCATGGTGGAACGAGCCTGCTACTGCCTGCCTTGCCACGAGGTTCCCAAGAGAC
Source organism: uncultured Synergistaceae bacterium (assembly GCA_964395085.1). GTDB lineage: Bacteria > Synergistota > Synergistia > Synergistales > Dethiosulfovibrionaceae > Dethiosulfovibrio. Next base: position 12,983 of record CAYNAN010000035.1, on the reverse strand, counting down.
GAGGCCCTGGACCCGTTCGAGATGTCCAGGGTAGCTGAGGCGGAAGGAGCTCTTAAGGAAGCCGGATTCAACGTGAGGCTAAGGGCTCTTAATGGAGGCGTGGTCTGTCTGGAGTTTTCTCCCGATGAACTCGACGTTATGCTTATTCAGAGGATGGCATTGCTCCAGATTCTGTCTCCTTACGGTTTTCATCGAGCGATGGTGGATTTAGAGGGTTACCGGACCGGTCGCGTTTGGCCCTAGTGTATAATATGGGTGACCAAGAAAGGGGATGACCATGTATAAAGTCGTGTTGCTTCGCCATGGTGAGAGCGTGTGGAACAAGGAGAACAGGTTTACCGGTTGGACCGACGTCCCCCTATCGGAGGAGGGTATAAAGGAGGCTCACAGGGCAGGAAGCCTGCTTTTGGGCGAGGGGTATAGTTTTGACGTAGCCTATACCTCGACCCTCAAGAGAGCCATAAAAACCCTCTGGATAGTCCTGGAGGAGATGGACCTGATGTGGTTGCCGGTCCATAGGTCCTGGCGTCTGAACGAGAGGCACTACGGCGCTTTGCAGGGCTATAACAAAGCCGAAATGGCTGCGGAGAGAGGGGAGGAACAGGTCAATCTTTGGCGACGTAGCTACGATGTCCCACCTCCCGATCTGGAGGAGGATGACCCAAGATATCCAGGTCTGGACCCGCGCTATTCGTCTTTGCCCAAAGGGGACATCCCTAAGTCGGAATGCCTTAAGGACACGGTAAACAGGTTCCTTCCCTACTGGAACGAGACCATTGTACCAGCGGTAAGATCCGGACAAAAGGTGATAGTCGTTGCCCACGGCAACAGTCTCAGGGCTTTGGTCAAGTATCTGGATGGCATCTCCGATCAGGATATAGTTGGGCTTAACATCCCCACAGGGATACCGTTGGTCTACGATCTTGATCGAGATCTTAAGCCGATCTCCCACTATTACCTTGGTGACGCCGAGGCTGTAGAGAAAGCCCAAAAAGCCGTAGCCGATCAAGGTAAGGCTAAATAGGAGATGTCTGTGTTGTCATTTTTGACAAAAACTAAATTAGCTTTACTGCTGTCTTTTCTTGTTGTATCCGTATCCTTTGCAGATACCTATCCCTCCGGTCTGGTGAGGGATGGGGCTTTTGTCCAGCTTTACTGCTTCGATGAGGGAAAACGACCGATCGTTATGGAGACTATCACGTCCTATCTTGACGCTCTGGACGATAGCCTGTCACCCAAGAGGCAGAGCAACTACGCCACATACTTTTCCAGATCGTCATTGGACTACAAGGTGGATCCCTTTATGTTAGTAGCTGTCGCTGTCCAACGTTCACGGTTGGATTGGACCTACAACACAGGCGGATGTTACGGCCTGATGGCGGTTGACTGGGATGCCAATAAGAGATGGATAACCCAGGACCATCCAAGGGTCACTTCCAGGAGGGTGCTTTGTAAGCCGGTCATAAACGTGAGGGTCGGTGCCGATCTTATGTCGAGGGAGCTTAGGAAATCCTCGATGGACTACGGTTCAATGTTGTCTGGCCCCTATTCCTTTGGCCCCGGTGCGATTGAAACCATTCTAGGGCACTATAGAAACATGGCCAGGATTTTCAGGTCCTTGGTGGAGGAAGGGAGGTCTTAACCTCCCTTCCCTTGTGGCGATGCCGCCTATTTTGTGGGTATCACGAGAACCGGACAGGTCGTCCTATCCACCAGAGCCTCCGCGGTGTTTCCGAGCAGGAGTTGCCATATGTCGGTACTCATAGGCAATCCTATGACCAGAAGCGACGTATTTAGCTCTATGACAAGCCTGGGTAGCTCTTCCTCCGTCTGCCCTCCTACCAACTTAGAGTGAGCTTCACCGTTCCATGACTCGAAATCCTGTCTAGCAAGCTCCATCGCCTCCGACGCCTGGTTAAAAAGCAGGTGTGACGAGGAAGGGTCAGCCATTGGAATCCCGTGTATAAGGGTTATCTTAGGTTTCCTGCCGGTTATCTCAAGCAAGGACTTCAACGCCTGAGTTACCTGATTGCTTCTCTCCGACTCTAGGTTGGTGGAGACCACGACGCTTTTCAGTAGATCTCCAGGGATAACCGGAGGAGCTTCCCATCTCAATATTAGCTGAGGGATGGCCAAGGACTGTACCATGGGTATAACTGAAGACCTAGGGGACGTGGTAATCACCGCCACGGAACAGCTTTCCCTCTGAGCGATGGAGGGCAGGACCTCTCCGTAAGAACCTGCTTCCACGAAAGCCCTGTAGGGCGTCTCCTCCGGGATATTCGCCTGGCAGAACTCCTCCATCAGCTCCTGCACCTGTCCTACCACCTCGGGGACATCCGTCCCGACCGACGTCCCGACTCTGTGGGCTATTATCATCTCTCCCGAAGGGTCGGAAAGATTTTTTGCAACCCACTTTAAGTCCCTTCCAGAACGCTCCGAGAGGTCTGTTGGGTAGAATATTCTTTTGAACATAGGGCTCGCTCCCTTCCTGCCCATAAGGGCTCTTTTGTCTATCATATCGGAAAAGATGGGCTTTTCAAAGCGTTTTGGTCGGTTTATTTGTTGCAGGTGAATGGAGGTTTTTCTATGGATCAGGAAAGGCAATGGAGGTTCCTAACTGGACTGTCCAGGCTTTTAAGGGCGCTACCTCACGGTCTTGCCCTATCGTTAGGCGGTCTCCTTGGAATGGTGCTTTGGGGATGCAGCAAGGCCAGGGTCGACAGGGCTGAGGCAAGATGTGTCTCCGCTTTGGGCGTAGGTCCGACGGTAGCAAGGAGCATAGTAAAGAACTCCTACGTCAACCACGGTCGATGTGTCGCCGAATTCATCCGCATGCCTATCATGAGGGAGAAACTCCAATCCTTGGTCTCAATCCATGGTAAAGAGCATCTGGACAAGGCTCTCAATAGGGGAAGGGGAGTGATCCTTCTTTCCGGGCACATCGGTAACTGGGAGATCGCTGCGGGAATCCTGGGTATGATGGGATATCCTATGAACGCTATCGGGGCAGATCAGAGGGATCCCAGGATAACGGATCTGATAACCTCTATAAGGGGGAAATGTTCGGTAAAGGGCATCGGTAAGGGGTTCAACCTGAAGGTTGCCTTAAACTGTCTTCGATCCGGAGAGGTCCTATGTATACTTCTGGACCAGGATGCCAAGGCGAACGGAGTGATAGTTCCCTTCCTAGGACTGCCTGCGAGTACCCCTTACGGTCCGGTTAAGATTGCCTCAAAACTTGGGGCCTCTGTGGTTCCGATTTTCTGCATAAGAAGGGGGAGTAGCGATAGATTTGACATCTACTTCATGCCCTCTCTCCAGATGCCGACCTCGCCTGCCTCGATGGACGAGGTAAGAAAGGCTGTCTCCAGGTGTAACGACGTTATCTGTCGGTTCATAATGAGATATCCAGATCAGTGGATGTGGCTCTACCCCAGGTGGTCCAGCACTTTGGGGGATATGTAACTGTGTATCTCTCTCTCGATCCAGGAGTCCAAAAATTTGGATGGGCCTTTATGGATGGACAGCTTCTGCTCTGCTCAGGTATATCGCCAACGTCATCCATAGCGGTTTTTCTGAAAAATATCGAGAAATATCGCTGGGAATATCTTGACGATTTCATCCTAGAGGGTAAACTTGACATAGTGAGGGGGAAGTGTGTGGATAAGGTTTTTTTGGGTGACGGAACCGGGAAGGATATATTTGAGGTCTCTCTTCGTGAGGTCTTCCCGGATGTGACTTTGGTTGACGAAAGAAACTCCACCCTTGAGGCTAGGCTTACTTATTGGAAACTGCATCCTCCTAGGGGATGGAGGAGGGTTGTCCCCATGTCTTTGCAGACGCCTCCTAGACCCGTCGATGATCTGGCTGCTTATGGCATAGCCTTAAAATATTTGAGATATGAAGAAGAGAAGGGGAATTAGAATATGTCAAATCAAAAGCTAACTACTCTGGTTAACACCTTTGGAACCTCCTTGATCTCCGTCGCTAGCGAGGTCGGCATCTCCGCCGAGCTCCTTAAGGCCCAGATAACCAGAGGGGTCAGCGTTGAAAACGCCTGTTGTGCCGCTTTAATAGGCATAGTTGGCGCTGGAATTCAGGGGACGATAGTCATAATGATGGATATGGGTGGCTTTTCCGGCGCTGTTACCGCAATGTCCGGTGGCATGATACAACCAAACTTGGAGGACTCTATCGCCATGAGCGTGGTTGGAGAGCTCTCCAACATGGTCAGCGGAAGGGCACTAACCCAGGCCGCCTTGCCCGGGGTCGATGTTACACCTCCTCAGCTTATATCAGGAGCCAGCATCAGGACGGTCCCGGCACAGTCTCCAGACATCATAAGCTTTACCCTTCCCTTCCAGATCTCCGGCGGAGGAAAGATTTACCTGGTCCTTTCATTCAACAGCATCTAGCTTTCTGTGTCATGCTTTAACGGTTTTTCCTCAAGGCTGTCGAACTGGACAGCCTTGTTTTTTGGGGGGGGGATATTGTGAAAAATTCGCCAGCTAGGGTAGCGTGGGAAGAATCTATATTGATCTACGCTTTCATAAAGTGGTTGCTCTTGGCTTCTATCGCCGGAGCTCTTGCGGGAGGGGTTTCCTGCTTTTTCGTCAAGTCTTTAGACTGGGCCATCGCAGGCGGTCAAGCGGTTCCTGGACCGTTTAGGCTTATGCTGTTGCCCTTGGGGATAGTGGCCAGCACCCTTATAGTCAAGTATATGGCTCCCGACGCCAGAGGTCATGGTACAGAGAAAGTTATAGAGGCTATACATGAGAGATCGGGGAGGATATCGGTAAAAGTCATCCCTGTGAAGCTTGTTACGACGATAATCACCGTAGCTTCCGGTGGGTCAGCGGGGAAGGAGGGGCCAGCTGCTCAGATCGGTGCGGGAGTGACGTCCACCTTGGCCACGATCCTCAGGTTCAGCGACGTCGATCGTAAAAAACTGGTGGTATGCGGTATCTCCGCAGGTTTTGCCGCGGTCTTTGGTACCCCTATGGCAGGGGCCCTGTTTGGTCTTGAGGTGCTCTACATAGGGCAGGTATTTTACGACGTACTGTTCCCATCGATAATAAGCGGCATAGTTTCCTACAAGGTTGCCCTTTTACTGGGAATGTCTTACGGGAGTTTTAACCTGCTGGATATCCCTCCCCTGTCGCCTACCATGTCCATGTGGCTGTTGCTGGCTGGAGTTTTTTTCGGGCTGGTCTCTTTCATCCACATAGAGCTGATGGCGTTTTTTGAGAGGCTGTTTTCAAGGGTAAGGCTCGGCTTGGTGGGCAAGGCTCTTTTAGGCTCCTGTATGCTTCTGGGGTTGGGGGCGTTTTTAGGCGACTCCTATTATGGCTTGGGTTTGGATACCTTAGACCTCGCCCTGGAAGGTGGCGTAGTTCCGTCCCTCGCTTTTATATGGAAGTCCCTTATGACCGCGATAACACTGAGCTGCGGCGGTAGCGGAGGGGTCGTCACCCCTATATTTTTCATCGGGGCGACATCAGGCGTGGCCTTTGCTTCACTTTTCGGCCTTAACGGCGCTCTTTTTGGACCTCTGGGCTTTGCCGGTGTCCTCGCTGGATGCGCTAACGCTCCTATCTCTGCGACTGTTATGGCTATGGAGCTTTTCGGTGGGGATGTGGGGGTTATGGCGGCGATCGTCTCCGTCTCTGCTTTCTTCTTGGTCGGGCACAGGAGCGTCTATCCCAGTCAGAGATTGGCCCGCTCTAAGTCTCCCATGATAGCCGTCAGGCGGAGGCCCTGTAGGGTTGATCAGGGAAGAAGCGTTCCTTTGGTCGATCAGTCTGTTTTCTTCTCCTCCATGGTCTGCTTTTGGAAATGTATGGAGTCGAGGTTTAACTTAAGAGCTCCTGAGCGTTTTAGAAAAAAGGATTGATAAGATCAGGGCGGGGGTTGTCCCCCGCCCTGATCTTATGGCTTTCCCTACTAAAGGATTTCCCCTTCGGTCCTTGCCACCACCGCCGCTACACAGGCGTCCCCGGTCACGTTCAGAGAGGTCCTGGCCATGTCCAACACTGCGTCTATTCCGGCAACCATGGCAACACCCTCCATCGGTAGGCCGGCCTGGGTCACTACCAGCGTGAGCATTATAAGCCCTGCTCCCGGTACTCCTGCGGTCCCTACCGACGCTAGGGTCGCCGTGACTATAATCCCGATCTGAGCTCCGATGGACAGATCTATGCCAAAGGCCTGGGCTATAAATAGTGCGCAGACTCCCTGATATAGGGCGGTTCCGTCCATGTTTATCGTAGCGCCCAGCGGAAGTACGAAGGAAGATATCTTCTCAGATATCCCCATGTTCTCCTGTGTACAGGTCATGGTCACAGGTAGCGTGGCTGAACTGGATCTTGTCACAAAAGCCGTCAGACTGGCTTCCTGGATTCCCTTGAAGAACCAAACGGGAGATTTCTTTGCTATAAGCGCGACCATGCCCGAATATACCAACACAGCGTGTACGATGCAACCGAGGTATACTGCCCCTATAACCTTGGCGAAGGGCGCTAACACGGACAGGCCGTACTTTGAAACTGTCACGGCTATCAGTGCGAACACGCCGTAGGGAGCTAGGTTCATGACCAAGTCTGTTATCTTGTACATGGTCTCAGCCATGGAATCCATGAAGGACAGAACCGGCTTACCCTTATCTCCTGCGAGCATAGCTGCGATACCGAAGAAAAGGGCGAACACGATTATCTGCAACATATGGCCCTCGGCTAGTGCCTTGACCGGGTTGCTCGGGAACATCCCCACGATCACCTCGGACAGGGATGGAGCGGTTTTCCCCGCTGCGGCCTCTATCCCCTGGATGGACATACCGCTTCCCGGCTGGAAGAAATGCCCCATCCCTAGCCCTATAACTATGGCAACAGCTGTGGTCAGAAGGTATATCAGTATTGTCTTAACTCCTATGCGACCAAGTGTTTTAGGGTCGCCTATGGATGAGACTCCCACAACTAAGCTGGAGAAGACAAGCGGGACTATGAGCATTTTTAAGAGGGTGATAAAGACTTTTCCTACAGGTTCAACGATGATGACCTTAGGGCCTAAAAAGGCCCCTGCCGCTATTCCAAGCACGAAACCGATGGTTATCTTCCAGATCAGAGGTACTCCTTTTTGACTCTTAGACATAAACAATCCTCCCTTTAGTTAATGTTTTTTGTCCGGCTCTTTTCAGTCTACCCTCCTCTCGAATACCGCCATATCAGTATAGTGCAATAAGTCCCAAAAGACAAAACCATTCTACTGGCAATTATAGCTATGGTGTTTGTCGAGGTTATTTTCATGTATAATGAAGCCACTATTTTCCCCTTAGAGGAGGTTAGCGGATGATCCGATCTGCTAAGTTTTTACTGTGTATAGCGCTTATCCTTTTCTCTTCGGTGGCTTCTTTTGCCCAAGGTGCGGTGGTCTTGGCCCTATCAGGCGGAGGGATGAAGGGATTGGCCCATATAGGTGTGCTTAAGGTCTTGGAGGAAAGGGGCATACCTATAGCGGGAATCGTAGGAACCAGCATGGGAGCCATAATGGGTGGTCTGGCTGCTTCTGGATACTCCGCGGACGAACTTAGAGACGTAGTCTCAACGGTGAACATGGCCGCGGTTATCCTGGGGCAGGATGACACTTTGTTACCTCAGCTTGACGACAAAAACGTCTCTCCCCTTATGCCTAGGCGGGAGATGAACTCGAAATGGGAGGTCGTAGGTCCTAAGGGACCTCTCAGCGGAATAGGGGCGCACGATCTTTTTATGAGGCTGACCTCCAGGGTTTCCGTGTCACAGTTTGACGATCTACCGATACCCTTTGCGGCTGTAGCTACCGACCTCATGACCGGCGAGAAGGTGGTCATTCGTCAAGGCAGTCTTGCCTCGGCAATAAGGGCCTCCATGTCCATTCCGGGGGTCTTTGAGCCTTGGCCGATAGACGGACGGCTTTTGGTGGACGGGGGGTTGGTGTCCAACATGCCTGTCCGAACCGCAAAGAATTTGTTTCCCGGTTATCCGGTAGTAGCTGTCAATGTGTCCAGCGGCTTGAGGTCCCCCGATCAAATAAGGACCATGCCGGAGGTCATAGACCAGACCATAACCATACTCACCAGCCAAAACGTCATGCAGGAGCAATCCGAGGCCGACGTCATAATAAGGCCTGCTGTGGAATCTATCTCGACTTTGGGTTCCGTAAAGGTCGACGACATAATCAAGTTGGGAGAGGACGCTGCAAGACTACAGCTTGATAGGATAGTCCGATTTGCCTCGAGTGCTCCTCCTGTGATGGAGAGGAAGCCTCAACCTGTAAGGCTCGTGAGGGGGATAGAGGTTGAAGGTGTACCGGAGGATTTTGCCAAGAGGATAAAAAACAGCTACGGACACTGGATCGGTAAGCCAGTTTCCCCTGAGGAGATCCTAAGGGCCACCGAGACGATCCGTTTCAGGGAAGACGTTAGGACCGTCGACTATCGTCTGGCGAGGAGCGGGGATGAGGTCGATGTCATTCTTAAGATCCAAAGAGAACCAGCCTATCGATTTGCCCTGGACGGATATGCCAGCAACATGCTTGGAGGAAGCTGGCTGGGTGTCAGGGGAACCATGATGGACCTGGGTGTTGACGGAAACTATCTCACGGTCGACGCCCTTTTGGGGGACGATTGGGCCGCTAAGCTCGACTATCACTTTGGTGTGGAGAAAAACTTCTATAAATTTTCCGCCCACGTGGCTAGGCTCTCCCTTTCTCCGAGAAATGCCCCTTACTCAAAGTGGGACTTCAGAAGTTTCTCCGTCACCAGAGGAATCGCCTCCAAGACCGGTAGAATGTCCGTCGGGCTTATGTTGAGCGATTTGGATGGAGATGGAGTTAACCTCGACACTTGGGGGCCCGTATTTCAGTGGGACTGCGAGGGGTTAGTGAAGGGCAGCAGGGAGGTCGATTCGACACTACACGTAGGAGCTTGGTATCCAGATGAGGGCAGGGAGATAGTCGCCAGGGTCGATGGCGCCGTATCCACCGTTCTATCCCATAGCTGGAGGGCCTACATAAGGGGGGGCTTTTTTGAGGGCAACGATAGCTCCAGATATCCTGGTCAGGCCGCCTATCTCGGTTCAAGAGAGGAGCTTTACAGTCTTGCCGAGTATCCCATAAAAGGGGAACGGTTTGCATGGTGGAGAATTGGTTTCGCTCATCGTCTTAACGAGAACGGTGGAACTCCACTCGATGCCGAGCTGTTCGGTGGTCAGGGGTATATATGGGATGACGATGGATCCCAGATAGACGATCCCTGGGAGGTTGGAATATCTCTGACCGTCCCCTCCAACCTTATAAAGGCACGGATACTGGCGGTCTACGACGATAGCCGAGACTGGACCTTCGGTTTTACCATAGGGGATCCGCTGTGGTCCGTGAGGCATAACTTCCCCTAGGCGAGAGTTTCTGCAGGATCTATGCTAGAATTGCCGAAAACGGATGTGTAGCTACGACAACAAAGAGTGGTTGGAGGCGTTTACCGTATGGCTAGAAATATAACCCCTAAGGGGCAGGATTATTCTCAGTGGTATTTGGATATAATAAAGGTGGCAGAGCTGGCCGATTATGCGCCCGTAAGGGGATGTATGGTCATTCGTCCCACTGGTTACTCGGTGTGGGAGGAGATACAGCAGAAGTTTGATCGTGCCTTTAAGGATACCGGTCACGTCAACGCCTATTTCCCGGTGTTGATCCCTAACTCCTTCCTGGAGAAGGAGGCGGAGCACGTCGAGGGTTTTTCCCCCGAGTGTGCGGTGGTCACCCACGCCGGAGGAGAGGAGCTTGAGGAGCCTCTTGTGGTCCGCCCGACGTCCGAGACGGTTATAGGCCATATGTACAGCAAATGGGTTCAGTCATGGAGGGATTTGCCCCTCCTGATAAACCAGTGGGCCAACGTCATGAGATGGGAAAAAAGGCCCCGGCTTTTCCTCCGAACCTCTGAATTCCTGTGGCAGGAGGGACATACCGCCCACGCTACCAAGCAGGAGGCTATAGAGGAAACGGAGAGGATGCTTGAGGTCTATCGTCGCATAATGACGGAGGACTTGGCCCTTCCTGTCGTGCCTGGTGTTAAATCCGAGGGGGAGCGTTTCCCCGGTGCGGAGGAGACCTATACCACCGAAACCATGATGAGCGACACCAAGGCCCTTCAGGCTGGGACCAGTCACTTCCTTGGTCAGAATTTTTCTAAGGCGTTTAATATCCAGTTTCAGAACAAAGAGGAAGAGATGGAGTTTGCCTGGACAACCAGTTGGGGTGTATCCACCAGGCTCATAGGCGCTGTGATAATGACCCACTCCGACGACGATGGACTGATCCTTCCGCCCAGAATAGCGCCTAAAAAGGTCGCTATACTGCCCATAAGCAAGGACGAGGCCAGAGCTGAGCAGGTCCTGCTTCCCAAGGCAAAGGCGCTAGGAGACCTCATCGAGTCGGTTATCGGCCTTCATCATGTCGACGTGGACCGTCAGTTTCATATGAGACCGGGGGACCGTTTCTTCTATCACCTTCAAAAGGGGGTTCCTCTGAGGCTTGAGCTTGGAGAGAAGGAGTTCGAGAATGGGGTAGTGAGAGCGGTTCGAAGGGACACGGGGGAGAAGCTGGATATTCCCTGGGAGGGGCTGGAGACCGCGGTATCCGAGCTTCTTGAGACCATTCAAAGGGATATGTTCGAGAAGGCGCTGAGCTTCAGGGAGAAGAACACCTACACCGCGTCCAGCCTGGATGAATTAAAGGAGATCGTCGAGACCAAGGGTGGGTTCGTAAAGGCCTATTTTGGCGGGACAAAAGAGGATGAAAAAGCTATAAAAGAGTCCACTGGGGCTACCGTCCGTTGTTTCCCATTGGAGGACCAGGGCAAAACTGGCAGATGTTTCTACACCGGTAAAGAAGGCAGCCACCTAGCCATATTGGCTAAATCTTATTAAAAAAAGCCGCCTTAAGGCGGCTTTTTTCGTCATCGACGATATAGGAGGTTTTTTTATGGGCGGTAAACTGTACCCTTTCAAAGAAATCGCGTCTTTGGCCAAGTTGGGGGAGTCCAGGGCCAGGACGCTCAGGGATAGATACGAAAAGGCTTTACCTATCGAGGGAGAGGGGCGTAGCAGAAAATACACAAAGGAAGTGGCAGTTCTACTGGCTTTTGCGGATAAGCTGGAAAAATCGGGGAAAAAACCGGATGAGGTGATAAGAGAGCTGTCCGCAGGGACTGAAGTAGCGTCTTCCTCGGATGACAGGATATCGGAACTGGCGAAAGTTATCGATCAACTTTCAAAAGAGGTACTCGAGTTAAAACGCCGCGAAAGTCGCTCAAGAAACGAGGTTGCCAGGCTAAAACGAAAGGTGAGATCCTTAATCGCAAAGGTGGATCGTCTCTCCGAGAAAAAGAGCCTGTGGGAGGAGTTTATCGCAGTTCTAGCCCGATTTTTCGACGATCTGCTTAGCTTTTAAAGATATGTATACCCCCCTTGTTGACAAAAGGAGGCTTCTAGAATAACATCCTTTTTGTTATAAAAATAATTCTTTGGAGGGTTAAAATGTCTCGTAAAGCTGTTTTGTCTATCCTAGCGTCGTTGTCGGCGGTTATGGTCATGGCTGGCTCCTCTTTCGCGGTTCAATTCATCAACATAACCACGGCCAGCACGAAGGGAACCTACTATCCCGTCGGTGTCGCCATGGCGAAGATATGGAACGACAACATACCGGACTTTAAGGCTGGGGTTCAAACTTCTGGAGGTACTGTCCACAACATTCAGCTCATGGAGAGCAAGGAAGCGGACGTGGCCTTTATGGATGGGGTTTCCTATCCTGCTTTTATGGGTACCGGTAGCTATGAGGGGTCCCCTAAGAAATTTATAAGGGCGATGGTCCCCCTTTTCCCAGAGGTTGTGCAACTTATAGTCGCTAAGGACAGCGGTATAACCTCCTTTGACGATTTTAGAGGTAAGAGGATATCTATAGGAGCGGTGGCAAGCGGAACCGAGGTCATGGCCAGGCAGCTTTTGTCCGCTGCCGGAATCGACCCTGATAAGGATATATCTCCTGAAAGGCTCAGCATAGCCGATACCGCCAAGGCCTTCGCGGATAAGAGGATCGACGGTGCGGTTTTCGTGGGATCTCTCGGTGTCCCCGGTGTAGTTGAGATGACCACCTTGGGGTTGGTCAGGTTCATAGACGTGCCAGAAGAGCATCTTAAAAAGGTCCTGGCGGACCTTCCAGCCTGGACTGCCTTTCAAATTCCCTCTGAGACCTACCCCAATCAGGATAAACCTGTCCAGGGATACGCCAGTTGGAACATGCTGACCGTCAGGGACGATGTGCCGGAGGATCTCGTCTACGAGATGACCAAGCTCCTCTACGACAACAAGGCCGATCTTGTGATGGTGGCGGAGAAGATGAAGCTGATGGATCCCAAAAACCTTGACCAGGTAGTCCTTCCCCTTCATCCTGGGGCAAAGAGATACTACGACGAGATAGGGGCCTCAAAATAGGCGGTTAAAACTACACAAAAGGGAGCTCTCGGGCTCTCTTTTTTATTCTATTTCAATGGGAGGATATGTCGTTGAAGTCCTTTTTGGATAAGTACGGTCCCTTAAGGGGACGTTTTTTATTCTTTTTGTTGTTGGCCATGTCGACCTATCATCTTTACTCCGCCGGCTTTGGTCTCTTGCCCACAGAGATACACCACGCTATCCATCTGACCTTTGCCCTGGTAGCGGTTTATATAGCGTTTCCCCTTATGGGGCATCCAAGCTGGATAGACTGGATTATGGCCTCTGTAGCTGGAGGGGTATCAGGCTACATAGCCGTCTTTCACGACGTTATCGCGCAAAGAGGAGCTATGGTTCAGCCCTATGAGATATTGCTGGGGTTGATCATGATAGTGGCGGTGCTCGAGGCCGGTAGGAGGGTAGCAGGCAGGGTGTTGCCCTTCCTAGGTATATTATTTC
>CAYNAN010000034.1:0-22983 GCA_964395085.1 uncultured Synergistaceae bacterium | reverse complement strand
AAAAATATAAAATATATTTTTATTTTTTTCAACTCAACGTCCTCCTTTGCGGCGGACTTTATAACAGATCAGGAAAAAACCATATAGACCAAATGTTTCCTACGAGGTGGTACAGCGCCGATGGGGCCACAGACCGGTGACGATGTCTCAGCACACCCATTATCAGGCCAGGAAAAAATGTAGCCATCCTGAGCCAGTGGACCTTTATGAATAGGTGGGCTAGGGAGAATAGCAAAGACGTGACAAGGATAGAGAACACCGGATTCCAGGCTTTTGTGGCTAGGGTCTGAATCCAACCTCTGAAGAAAACCTCCTCTACCACAGCGGCCACCGATCCGGCGGACATAAGTAGCAGGATAGACGAACGTGACATACTCCGGGGGAGTCCTCCCCCGGGCCAGTGCAGGGCTAACAACGTAAGCGGTAAAAGGGTAGCAGCAAGACAGATGGATACCTCCGTTATGGATCTTTTAGATAAAATCCATCTCAGGCCGTAATCCTCTATCGGTTCTTTTCTGATGTAACACCAAAGGTAGGGCCCGTACAGCATAAAGGCTGCTATTATAAATGCCATCACCTTTTGGTCCCTTTTAAAGTTAAAAAAATCATGACGAATATCGTTGCGGGAACGAGGGGAGCCAGGGCTATCCAGCTGGACGTCCATACGTATATTGACGTGGCCGAGAGGATTATCATGAAAAACATAGTCGACCAAAAAAGGCGAGCCCAAATTGGTCTATCGCTTCTAGCGGACGATAGTCCCAGTATAGTCAGCGCTACCGACGTTATGGACAGGAGTACGATCGTCGCTAATGACAGATTTTGTATGTCAAAGTTATACATAGATACCACCTCTGAAAAAACATCTGCCTTGACAGCCAAGGCCGCCATGGTAGTATAGTACCGCTCTTTTTTCGACTTAGCAGGAGCGCCTAGCCGCTGTCAGTATAGCAGAACGGAGAGGATAATCCATATAGGTTTGATACCGTGTCTCGCCGTTTTGTGAGACGCGTTGACTATATTTTAGAAAGCGATGGTGGCTATGGAAAAAGACGGCCGTTCCATAGGTATACTGGTCCTCGCCGCTGGCAAGGGAACCAGGATGAAAAGCGACTCCCCAAAGGTCATGCAGCCCATAATGGAGAAGCCTATGTTGTACTACGTTCTCAAGTCCCTCTCCTCTATCGGGGATATTGCCGTTGTGATCGGCCACGGTGGTGAGGAGGTCAGATCCTACCTCTCTGACTTTTGGCCCGACGTAGACACGGTCTGGCAGAGGGAGCAGCTCGGCACAGGTCACGCTGTTATGGAGGCTCGAGAGTGGATATCCCGTTTCGATAGGGTCATGGTGGTAAACGGCGATATGCCGTTGATGACGGAGGATGTTATCTCCTCTTTGGTGGACGCTCATAAATCGGGGTGTTCCTTCCTTACAATGATCCTCGAGGACCCACAGGGATATGGCAGGATCGTCCGAAGCCCTGTCGTCAGGATAGTGGAGCAAAAGGACTGCCTCCCGGATCAGATCGAGATAAAAGAGGTCAACGCCGGGGTTTATCTTATGGACGTGGCCCCCCTTCTGAGCTGTCTGGACGGTTTAAACAGAAACAACGCTCAGGGAGAGTACTACCTGGTGGACGTCATAGAGTCGTTTCAGAGCTCGGGGTTTCCCTCTTTGCCAGTGGTGGTCGATGACTCGGACACCATGTTGGGGGTCAACGATCCGTCCGGTCTGGCTAAGGCCAGCGCTCTTTTACGGGATAGATATGTCGCCCGTTGGATGGCCTCCGGTGTCAAGTTTATAGATCCCTCTACCTCCTGGATTGGCCCTGAGGTTACTTTCGAGGGGGAGGCTACTGTGTACCCTGGCGTTCAAATATGGGGCAATACGTTCATAGGCCAAAAGTCTACGATAGGAAGCTTTTCTACACTGAGAAACGCTGTCCTGGAGGAATCGGTCACGCTTAACGGCTACTGCTTTATAGAGGACTCAATCCTTAAGAGGGAATCCAAGGCGGGACCTTTTTGCTACATCAGGGAGAGATCCATCCTGGACCAGGATGGTTTTATCGGCAAGTTCGTGGAGGTTAAAAAAAGCCACGTTGGTAGAGGGAGCAAGGTCCCTCACCTGTCCTATATTGGAGATGCCTTCATAGGGGAGGGCGTTAACATAGGAGCTGGAACGATAACCTGCAACTACGACGGGAAATCCAAACATCCCACGAATATAGGGGACGGAGTCTTCGTGGGAAGCGATACCATGTTGGTGGCTCCTTTGACCCTTGGAGCCAGGTCCATGACCGGGGCTGGCTCGGTTATAACGAAAGACGTTCCTGATGAGGCACTGGCGATAGGCAGGGCAAAACAGAGGAACATTCTGGGGTGGAATGGGGACAGAAGTAAAAAATCGGAGGGTGTAGACGATGACGACAAATAGCAGAAACATAGTAGTTATGTCCGGGACGGCACACAGGGAATTTGCCGAAAAAATTTGTGCCGAGCTGAAGCTCCCATTGGGGAGGGTTAACCACTTTCGATTCTCTGACGGCGAGATAGGCCTTTCCATAGAGGAGAGCGTCAGAGGAGCTGACGTCTTCGTCGTGCAGCCGACCAGCAACCCAGTTAACGAGAACCTGATGGAGCTTTTGATAATGGTGGATGCGCTCAAGAGGGCCTCTGCCTATCGTATAAACCTGGTTATCCCTTATTTTGGGTACGCTCGACAGGACAGAAAAACCAAACCTAGGGACCCTATCTCCGCTAAACTGGTTGCAAACCTCCTGGAGAGCACCGGTGCCCACAGGGTTATCACCGCAGATCTCCATGCCGGTCAGATCCAGGGCTTTTTCGATATACCGGTTGACCATCTTATGGGAGTCCCCCTTCTGGCCTCCTATTTCAAAAAAAATCTGGCCAAGGAATTGGCCGACAAAGAGGTTATCGTGGTGGCTCCGGACGTCGGTGGAGTCGTCAGGGCCAGGAAGTTCGCCGTTATGCTGAACTCAGACCTTGCTATAGTGGACAAAAGACGTTCTCACGAGGTGGCAAACTACTGCGAGGTCATGGCGGTTATAGGTGACGTCAAGGGAGAAATAGCCATCCTTATAGATGATATAATTGACACCGCTGGAACCATAGTCAACGCAGCGAAAGCCCTAAAGGACAGGGGAGCTAAGAAAGTCTTCTGTTGCGCTACCCATGGAATACTTTCCGGGCCAGCGTTGGAGAGGCTGGACTCTGACGCTGTCGACGGGGTAATACTCACAGACAGCATAAAGTTGCCTGATGAGAGGAAATTGGATAAAATTGTCCAGTTGTCCATAGCGCCTCTTTTCGCAGAGGCGATCAGAAGGGTTCATAACGATAGTTCTGTCAGCAGTCTATTCGACTAGCTTAAGAAGATTTATAATAATTTGAGGAGGAATATTTTATGGATTTTATCAAGTTGAATATGGAGAAAAGAGAAGCGATCGGAAAGGAGGCCTGTGGAAGGCTTCGTAGGTCCGGTTTTATCCCCGTTGTGCTCTACGGACCTGACTACAGGGAAGCCCTGTCTCTCCAGATAAAGACAGACGAGTTTATGCCGATCCTTAGGGGGAACTATTGGAACACGATGAAGTTCGATGTGACCCTCCCCAGCGGAGCTACCGAGATGTGCATGATAAAGGACCTCACTAAAAACTTCGTCAACGACGAGGTTCTCCACATAGACTTCTATCAGATGGTCAAGGGACACAAGGTGACGATCAGGGTCCCCATCGAGGTGATAGGCAAGGACGTATGCGCAGGTGTCAAGGCTGGTGGAAAGTTCGCTCAGTACGCTAACGAGGTCGAGATATCGGTCCTTCCAAGGGAGATTCCCGACAGCGTAGTGCTGGACGTATCAAACCTGGCGATCGGAACCGTTATCTCCTTCAACGACCTTGACCTTCCAGAGAGCGCCGAGATATCCAAGGGTTTCTCCGGTTCCGTGGTGGAGGTAGCAGGGGCTAAGGCCGAATAGGCTTTAAAAGTTGAAGCTTATAGTGGGGCTTGGCAATCCGGGAATACGTTACGTTCAGACCAGGCACAACGTGGGATGGATGACGATCGACGGATTGGTGGACAGGTTTTCCCTGAAAGCTCCACAGGAAAGGTTCCACTCTCACCTATGGGGACCGGTGATGGTGGAGGGAGAGAGGGCGTTTTTCATGAAGCCTCTGACCTTCATGAACTTAAGCGGTGAGGCTGTGAGGGAGTTCCTCAGATATCACCCTGTGGATCCCTCCGATATCCTGGTCGTGTTCGACGAGGTCGCCCTTGGAACAGGAGCCATACGGTTGAGATCGAAGGGATCAGCCGGTGGACATAACGGGATGAAATCGGTTATAGCCTGTGTCGGTAGCTCTGAAATACCGAGGCTGAGGATAGGGATAGGACCTAGACCGGAGGTCGTGCCTATGGTCGACTTCGTCCTGGGGCGTTTTCGAGAGGAAGAACTGCCCGATCTCTGCAACGCTATCGAAAACTCGGTTAAAGCCTGTGAGATGTGGTGTCATCGCCCTGTGGAAGATGTTATGAATCGATTTAACTGAAGAGAAAGGGTGGAGAGACTGGGTCTCGTCCACCCTTTTTTTACATCCATTGTGGAAGGTCAGAGGTAGAAGACATGAAAAAAATATTCCTGCCTTTTTCTGGAGCGGTGCGGCCGTGGCTCTGTAGATGTGAGGATAGGGCGGTTGTTATCCTGCCGGACGAGAGGCAGGTGGAGGACTTCCTCGCCGACGGATCCGCCCTGATCCCGTATGTAAGGCTCACTAGACTTCAGGAAATTCCGCTGGAAAAGCCTGCGTTGGAGGATATCGCCTCCTTTTCAGCTAGAGGTTACTCCCTATCAGAATGGCAGGACAGGGGAGGGCTCCTCGTCTCGACTCCAGGAGGGCTATTAACCCCCGTGGTCGACCCTGGTGCTAGGCTGAGCCTGGAGGTAGGGGCCTGTTTGGGACGGGATTCATTTATCTCCTGGCTTGAGAACAGCGGCTTCAGACGTTCCGATCTAGTCTGGAAGCCGGGGGAATACGCGGTTAGGGGAGGTCTTGTAGATTGTTTCGATCCCTCCTCGAAGATGCCGGTTAGGGTTTCGTTCTTTGACGACGAGGTGGAGGATATAAGGCTCTTTTCACCTGGAGACCAGATCACAAGATACCCGTCCCCAAGCTGGAGTTTTGGGGTGGTAGGAGGTAGCACGAGTAAGGTACGTTTCCCGTCCTTCGCCGAGCGGGTTATTATCTTCGATCCTCCCAGGTGTAGATCCAATTTCGACGGTTTTAAATGGCTCTGGAACGATCTTTCCGATAGGTACAGCATTGAGGACGACGCCTGGGATGACCTTATGGCCTCAGCCTCTTCCTTAGTGCTCTTCGAAAAGGTCAAAGGAGTAGGGCAGATCGGTGTGGACGTTCTGGAACCTCCCAGATTTAAGGGCAACCTATCAATTTTGACCTCCCAGGTCGATCGTTGGAGGGATGCTGGGTTCGAAGTCCTTCTGAGGTCTCGGGGAAGGCCCGTGTTTGGGGACGGAGACCTGGACTGGAGGGATGACCCGGTCACAGGTGGCTTTGTGGACCTTTATGGTAAGACAGTTGTGCTCTCCGATGTGGAGGTATTTGGCCTTTCCTCCGCTAAAAACGTGTGCTCCGGCGAGAGCCCGTCCGATTTCGACCTCTTTATCGAGCCAGGGACCTGGGTGGTCCACCGTGACCACGGTCTATGTCGATATTCCGGTATCGAGGTGGTCAATACCGGTTTTGGAGCTCAGGAACTCTTAATCCTCTCTTTCCATGGGTCCCAAAAACTGATGCTCCCGGTCACCTCCATGGAAAAGCTGTCCCTTTATCGTGGGGAGACAGGGGACGATCTATCGCCGGACGTCCTTGGGTCGATCAGATGGAAGAACGCCCTAAAAAAAGCTGAAAAAAGGATAGAGGAGGAGGCCGCCGAGCTTCTGGATCTGTACGCAAAGAGACATCTTTCCTCAGGTAGGGCTTTTCCCAAGGACGATCAGCTTATGGCTCAGTTTGAGGCGATGTTCCCCTACGTCGAGACCAGGGACCAGATGGCAGCCATAGACGACGTCAAGGGGGATATGGAGTCCTGCCGTCCTATGGACCGATTGGTTGTAGGTGACGTGGGATACGGGAAAACCGAGGTTGCCCTGAGGGCAGCTTTCAAGGCTGTCTTAGGTGGCGCTCAGGTTATGGTAGTTGTGCCCACGACTGTTCTGGCCCAACAGCATTACCGGTCCTTTTGCGGCAGAATGTGCCCTTTTGGCGTCTACGTAGAGCAACTTTCCAGGTTTGTACCCCCTAAAAAGCAGTCGGAAATAATCCAGAGGATATCGGAGGGAAAGGTCGATGTCGTCATAGGGACCCATCGCCTTTTGCAGAAGGATATCTCCATGCCTGGGCTGGGGCTGATTGTCGTGGACGAAGAGCACCGGTTCGGCGTAGCCCACAAGGAAAGGTTGAAGGGACTCCGACCAGACGTGGATTTTTTGGCCCTTTCCGCTACCCCTATACCTAGAAGCCTCTCCATGGCTCTGAAGGGTATAAGGGACATCTCGACAATAGAGACCCCCCCTGTGAACAGACCTTCAGTCGTGACAGTTACCGGTCCTTGGGATGAGACCATGGTCTATAAGGCTACAGCGAAGGAATTAGCCAGAGGTGGACAGGTCTATTTTCTCCATAACAGGGTTGAATCCATACACGAAAGTGCCAGCTGGCTGAAGGCCAGGTTTCCCAACTCCGAGATAGCCGTCGCTCATGGAAGGATGTCGGAGGGAGAACTTGAGGATGTCATGATGGCGTTCTACGACGGAGAGGTGGACGTGCTTGTCTGTACCACAATAATAGAGAGCGGCCTGGACGTGGGCAGAGCCAATACCTTGATAGTCGACGATTCCAGGACGCTAGGCCTGGCCCAGATGCATCAATTGAGGGGCAGGATAGGTAGGAGGGACGAGAGCGCTTATGCGTTTTTTCTCTACCCATCGGATAGCCCTCTGCCTTACAGGACAGGAGAGAGGCTCGATGCCATAGGCAGGATGTCGTTTCACGGCGCTGGATACGAGATAGCCAGACAGGACCTTAATATCAGAGGTGGTGGCGACCTGCTAGGCTTCTCCCAACACGGTCACAGGGACAGGATAGGGATGGAGCTCTACTATCGCAAGCTCAG
Source organism: uncultured Synergistaceae bacterium (assembly GCA_964395085.1). Taxonomy (GTDB): domain Bacteria; phylum Synergistota; class Synergistia; order Synergistales; family Dethiosulfovibrionaceae; genus Dethiosulfovibrio. The sequence continues at coordinate 15,765 of CAYNAN010000034.1, read as the reverse complement.
GGAGAGGATAGGGCACTTGAAGGGGGCCGACTCTGGAACGGTTCAGGTTGAGGTCCGTTTCCCTTTAATGATCCCCCCTGGCTATATCCCTCAGGAGTCGGTCAGAATGGCGATATACAGGAAAATAGCCTATCTAAGCTCAAAAGAGGAGATCCTTTCTCTCAAGTTCGAGTTGATGGATCGATTTGGGCCTGTCCCGAAGGAGGCCCTATGTATGATCTACATGGCGGTTTTAAGGACGGAAGGTTCAAATCAGGGTATAATCAATGTCGTAGTCGATAGTGAAACTTCTAAATTGACCTTTTCCAGATCCTCTGAGAGGGTGATGCCACCCTCTCCCTGGACGGAAAAGGGATCCTATTGGACTGGGCCAGGAGGCAGAGACGGACTTATATCGCTGGTCCGCTCTCTGTTCCCTTGGGTCGATGGGTTGGCGGGGTAAAGGGGTGGGTTTATGGATAGTTCGGTTCTTTTTTTACGGCTGGAGGAAATAATGAGACGCCTCAGGGCCCCCGGTGGGTGTCCATGGGACAGAAAGCAGACCTACACTAGCCTTCGTCCTCACATAATAGAGGAGGCCTACGAGTTGGTGGACGCCATAGACGGCGGAGACCTGGACGATATGGCCGAGGAGGCGGGAGATCTACTTCTACAGGTGGTATTTATCGGGGTGATAGCGGAGGAGAGAGGGGACTTTGCCCTTTCCGATATAATAGAATCCATATCGTCCAAGTTGATAAGGCGACATCCCCATGTATTTGGAGATCTGCCGGTAGAGGACAGCGACCAGGTGCTTAAAAACTGGGAGCGCATAAAAACCGAGGAAAAAAGGGAAAAAGGAACCACTAATGGAGTCCTGTCGGGGGTACCAAGGGCCCTTCCTCCTCTTATAAAGGCCTTCAGGGTTCAGCAGAAGGCCGCTGGGGTTGGCTTTGACTGGGAGAAGGGAGACCAGGGCCCGGTGTTCGGCAAGATATACGAGGAGATCGCCGAGGTAAAAGAGGCTATGTCCCAGGGGGATGAGGACGCTTTGGCTAAGGAGATCGGTGACCTGTTGTTCTCAGTGGTAAACCTCTCCAGAAGGCTTGGTGTGGATCCTAGTTCCGCTTTAAATATGTCGAACAGCTCCTTTATAGAGAGATTTGGTCTTATAGAAAAATTCCTGGAGGCTCAGGGTAAAAGCTGGGGTCAGGTTTCGCTGGACTATCTAGATGGACTTTGGGACGAAGCTAAAAAGCATAATGCGCACACAAAATCGATATGATATAGTGTCATAAGCATTGAAGATGGAGGCGTGGTCATGACTCAGGTAAAAGGCAAAGCTGGTAAGGCTAGGGTAGGGATAACTGAAACGGCTCTCAGAGATGCCCATCAGTCCTTGATCGCAACCAGGCTCAGGATTGAGGACATGCTCCCGGTGTTGGAGCGCATGGACGATGTCGGATACCATTCCCTTGAGGTTTGGGGAGGGGCTACTTTCGACTCCTGCATGAGGTTTCTGGACGAGGATCCGTGGGATCGCCTCAGGACTTTGAGGAAGCACGTTAAAAAAACTAAGCTACAGATGCTGCTCAGGGGGCAGAACCTGGTGGGCTACAGGCATTATGCCGACGATGTCGTTAGGGAGTTCGTGAAGAGAGCGGTGGGTAACGGCATCGACATAATGAGGGTTTTCGACGCACTCAACGACACGAGAAACCTCGAGGTCGCAGCTGACCAGGTGAAGCGAGAGGGAGCGCATCTTCAGATGTGCATATCCTACACACTCTCCCCAGTACACACAAACCAGGCTTTTGTCGATCTGGCCGCCAAAATGAGGGACATGGGAGCTGACTCCATATGCATCAAGGACATGGCTGGACTCCTGAGTCCGGTAGACGCAGAGACTCTCGTAAAGGGCATCAAGAAGGAGACGGAGCTTCCTCTTCAGATCCACAGCCACTATACCAGCGGTCTGGCCTCTATGGCCTACTATGCAGCTATCGAGGCGGGAGCAGACGTGGTAGACTGCGCCATATCCCCGTTCTCTATGGGAACAAGCCAGCCAGCTACTGAGTCCATCGTCGCTGGGTTGGCCCGGGGAAGGTTCGATACCGGTATATCCCTGGAGAGCCTCATACCCATAGCGGATCACTTCAAGACCCTCCGCAAGAAGTACGACAAGATATTCGTCAGCCTTGACGGGGCCGATACCAACGTCCTCATCTACCAGATACCGGGGGGGATGTACTCCAACTTGGTCAGCCAGCTTAGAGAACAATCTGCGGAACATCGCCTCATAGACGTCCTTAACGAGGTTCCTGTGGTCAGAAAGGCCATGGGCTATCCTCCTCTGGTGACCCCTACCAGCCAGATAGTAGGCACTCAGGCGACCCTTAACGTCCTTGTCGGAGAGAGATGGAAGATGGTCTCCAAAGAGGTAAAGAACTATTTCAAGGGATACTACGGCAAACCTCCGGCAGACGTGGACATCGAGGTCCAGACTAAGATATTGGGAGACGAGAAGCCCATTACCTGTCGGCCAGCCGAGAAGATAGAGCCTGAACTCGATAAGGCTATGTCAGAGGTTAGCGCTTGGGTGACTCAGCCGGAGGACGTCTTGACCTACGTCATGTTCCCCGCTATAGCGAAAGACTTTTTGATGAAACGATACGCCAAGCTGAACCTGAGAGATACGGGCCTTGGCGAGGTCGTCGAAGAAGCAGCTTACCCGGTATAGGAGGTCTGACCATGAGCGTTATAGACAGCATAAACGACATCGTTGAGTCCAGGATCAGGCCGGCCCTTCAGAGCCACGGGGGAGATATCACTGTGGTTTCCTTTGACGAGGAAAGCGGTGTGCTCTCCGCCTCCCTGAGGGGGGCCTGTGGAACCTGTCCCTTTGCCCAAGAGACCCTTAGGAGTCAGGTTGAGGCGGTCCTTAAGGAACAGATCCCTCAGATCACCTCGGTGGTCCGGGTTTAGTCGGTCGAGAGGGGAGACTCATTCATTAAAAGCGAAGTTTTAGTGGAATCAATCCAGGACGGCTTCTCCTCCACTTTGGAGGCATCCCAGGAAGCGATATCCCGCATGGCCGGCGTCAGGGACGAGAACATCAAGATGATAGAGGAAAGGTATCCTGTCAGGGTTACGGTCAGAGGTAATGCCATAATCGTATCCGGCCCTGATAGGGAGCCGGTCCAGATAGCCTCGGGGTTGCTCGGACAGATGGCGAGAATAGCGGAAAAAGGGGATAAGATAAGGGGCCCGGAGGTCCGCTATTCCATGGATATGATATCCAGCAAAGGTTCTGTCGACATGGAGAGCCTTTACGATGGCCTTCTGTGCATGACCGCCAGAGGAAAGCCTGTAAGGCCTAAGACTATAGGCCAGAGGGCCTACGTCAACGCAATTAGGGCCAACGATATAGTCTTTGGAATAGGCCCGGCCGGGACAGGCAAGACGTACCTGGCGGTTTGTGAGGCAGTTAACATGCTGAAGGCCGGGGCCGTCAGTCGTATAGTCCTTGTGCGTCCTGCGGTGGAGGCTGGGGAGAGCCTGGGCTTTCTCCCTGGAGACCTGAAGGAGAAGGTAGAACCCTATCTGAGGCCCCTTTACGACGCCTTTTTCGAGCTTTTGACCCCTGAGAGGTTTATGAGATATGTCGATAAAAACGTTATAGAGGTAGCCCCTCTTGCCTACATGAGAGGTAGAACCCTGAACGACAGTTTTATCATACTCGACGAGGCTCAAAACACCACCCCGGAGCAGATGAAGATGTTCATCACCAGGATGGGCTTTGGATCCAAGGCGGTTATAACCGGTGACCTTACACAGGTAGACCTGCCTTCAGGCAAAAAATCGGGACTCTTTGTGGTGCAGGACATACTCAAGGGCATCAAGGGAATCGATTTTGTCAGGCTTGAGAACGTGGACGTTGTGCGCCATGAGATCGTTCAGAGGGTTGTGGCAGCCTATGAAGACTACGAAAAAAGAACGCAATAAGGATACAAAAAGAGATCGTCCCCGACGTATGTCGGGGACGATTGAGGAGTTGCTGAAAGTCGCCTATATCCCTCTTTCCGCCCTGTTGGTGGTCAGCTGCCTGTTCGTCGCTCTAAGGTGGACCACCTTGGACGTCAAAAAGTCCTTCATAGTAGGACTTCCATCTTCCAGGACTTACTTTGCCGTCTTTAACATGCAGTACGAGGACGAAGAGGGGACGGATAAACTAAAAGAGACGGTCAGAGATGGCATAGCTGGGGTCATGGTCCGCAAGGCCAGCGAAACTAGGGAGGTTGAGGAGAGACTTTCCTTGATAGGAGAGGGACGGCTTGACGAAGCAGGCGTCTCTCCTGGACTTGCCGAGATGGTTCGATCTATGCCTGAAGATCGGTCTACCCTTCTGTTGAACGCTATATCCTCGGTTGGACTTTCACTCTTAAAATCGGGAGATTACAGAGATTCCTTCATGGGAGTCACCGAGGATATGCTCTGGAACGGCCTGATGCCCTACGACCTATCCACCGGTGATGGAAACCTGGCGGTCCAGATAATGTCCAGTGTTATGATACCGGTGGTGGGGTCGGACGATGGCATGACCGATAGACTCAGGTCGATAGTCGCCGACGCGGTTTGGGGAATCCCGAAAGAGATAAAAGCAGGGGACGTCATAGTCATGAAGGGGACCGTGATAACCCCCCATATAGCCGATCTACTTAGGCGCCAAGGATACCCTCAGGGCAGTTTTCCCGTTAGATCTATGGCAGTGGTCCTGCTGTTGATCCCCCCCGTTTTCCTGTGGGCTAGGCGCAACGTCATACTGGGCTGGGATTCGAGAAAATCCGGTTATTTGGCTTTTCTGTTCTTCGTAGGGCTTCTCTCCTCCTACTTTTCAGCGATGAGAGACTTGCCCTCTTTGGGTGTGGTATCGATGGCGGGGATGGCCTATGTTACCTTACCCCTTAGAAGGGCTAGAAACTGCGTTATGGCCGGCACCGTGGTGGTCTGCCTGGTGTTCGGTGGGCTAGGACCTCTTGCCCTTTGCGAAATTCTGTCCGTAGGGGTGATGGCCTCGGCTCTAGGCGATCTGCTCTTCAAAAGGATCGATTCTCGTTCGAGGCTTTGGTGGGGCATGGTGTTCATCGGGCTTATTCTTGGAACGGTGTCTCTGCTTGTCCGATGGTTTTTCTCCGGCTTATGTGGGGTGATCCTGGCGTCTCAGGCCCTCCTGTGGTCGATCGCCATAGGGTCTCTGGCTATGCTGGTGTTGCCGGTTGCAGAAGTCCTGTTCGATATACTGTCTCCTCTTAGGCTATTAGAGCTCTGCCAGCCGGATCATCCCCTCCAGAAGAGGCTTCAGATAGAGGCCCCTGGAACTTACCATCACTCTCAGATGGTGGCCATTTTGGCGGAGGGAGCTGCCGACGCATTGGGGCTGAACTCCAAGCTGGTGAAGGCGGGAGGCTTTTTCCACGACATAGGCAAGTTAAAGAGACCCCATTTTTTTGTCGAAAACCAATTTGGTGCGAAGAACGCTCACGATGACCTCTCTCCAGTGATGTCATCGTTGGTTATAATATCCCACGTGAGGGAAGGCCTGGAACTTGCCAAGGAGAACCATCTCCCTGAGAGGATATGTCATTTTATATCCGAACACCACGGTACCACCTTCTTGGGATATTTCTATAAAAAGGCAAAAAAAGAAGGCTTAGACCCCTCCGAGAGCCAATTCACATACCCGGGGCCTAGGCCTAAAAGCAGGGAGACAGGCGTAGTCATGCTCGCTGACTCCATAGAGGCAGCGGTCAGGGCTGAGAGAGAAAACATAAAAAGCATAGTCGATATACAGCAGATCGTCGATTCTGTCACGGCGTCGAAGATGAACGCAGGCCAGCTTGACGATACCGGATTTACGATGAGGGATCTGGCTATCATAAGGTCAGCCATGGTCCAAAACCTTAAATCTATGTACCACACCAGAAACATAGCTCCGATAGGAGAAAATAAAGCGGCTAAGGCCGGAAAGGAATGAAATGTCTGATGAAACTGGATATATCTATATCCGGCGACGAAGGTGAGCCTCGACCGTCTACTATCCTGAGGGAGGAGGCCTTGGTTCCCTGCCTCTCCGCCATGCTAGATGAGGTATGGCCGGATTGGCGGAACAAAAACTCGGTATCAATCTCCGTATCGGTGGTTGGAGAGTCCGATATCAGAGATTTGAACAGGGATTATCGCAGTTGCGACTCTGAAACCGATGTGCTCTCCTTCCCATGCTGGGAGGAAGAGGGTGTTTTTTGCCCCCCTGATTGGCCTGATGTGCCGTTGGGCGACGTCATAATATGTTCCTCTGTTGTCGAGAAAAACGCCCTGGACCACGGTGTGACTCTCGACTCGGAGATGGCCTTGATGGTCGTCCACAGCGTCCTTCATCTCGTCGGTTACGACCACGATGAGGAGGAAAGACGATTGGAGATGTGGGATATCCAGGAGCGTTTCAGAGACCGCCTCTTGGCTAATTTGACGTCTACCTTCCCAGAGGAACAGGAGGGTTGATCTGGTTTTGAGCACTGTCATGGATAACTTACTGATCGTTGTAGGGCTTCTGGTCGCTTCCGCCCTTTTTAGCGGTAGCGAGACGGCCATCACCGCCAGCAGCCGAGCCAAGCTGATGGCTCTTGAGGAGCAAAGCAGCTCGTTCAAGGGCGTATTTCAGTGGCTGTTGAAGGACAGGCAAAAGGCCTTGACCACGATACTGATAGCAAACAACCTGGTCAACATAGCTGCAAGCTCCATGGCTACCACTCTGGCTGTGACGGTTTTCAGTCAACACGGTGTATTCCTTACCGTCGCAGTGATGACCCTGCTGATTGTAGTCTTCGGCGAGATACTTCCCAAGAGCTTCGCCCTCGTGAGAAGCGAGAGAACTTTGTTTGTGACTCTCCACATGATAAGAACAGCGAACTTCCTTCTGACTCCATTCGTGTGGATTATCGGAGGGATTGTGTCGTTTATAGGTCGCATAACCAAGGTCGACCTCTCTCTTCAGTCCTCTTTCGTTACCAGAGAGGAAATAGAACAGGTCGTATCCATAGGAGAGGCCTCTGGCGCTATCGAGGAAGCGGAACGCAGGATGATACACGGCATAATATCATTCGAGGACACAAGGGTTTCTGAGGTCATGGTTCCGAGAATAGACATGAACGTCGTTGATAGCGAGATAAAAATAAAAGAATTGCAACCAATATTGGATGATTATGGTCACTCTCGAATACCGATCTACCAGGATAGCTTCGACAATATTATAGGTATACTGTACATAAAGGATCTGATCAGCAGACTCTATTCTGGTGATACCGACGTGAAGGTAGCGGATCTCAAGAGGGATGCCCTTTTTGTGCCGGAGACGATGAAGGTTCCCGATCTATTCAACATTATGAAGAGCAGAAGGGTCCATATGGCTGTCGTCGTGGACGAATACGGTGGAACCTCTGGGATAATAACCCTTGAGGACCTACTGGAGGAGATAGTTGGAGAGATCCAGGATGAATATGACCATGAGCTTCCTCCTATAGAGAAGATTGACGAGGATGCCTACAGAGTTCAGGGGAGCATGGACCTGGAGGACCTCAGCGAAGCCCTTAAGTTTCCCTTCGAATCGGAGGATGTCGAATCCGTAGGTGGTTTTGTGACCGATCTCTCGGGTGATTTCCCAGCTACAGGAAGCGTGGTTACCTATGGTCCTTGGGAGTTCTCCGTCCTCGACGTCACGGACCACAGGGTCGTCGAGGTGGAGCTTAGAAAAATATCGGGAGAGGGGGATTATTGCGATGACTGATGGAGAAGATCTTGGATATCGGTCCGGCGTGGTTGCCGTGGTGGGGCGGCCGAACGTTGGAAAATCCTCCTTGATAAACGCTCTGCTGCGGTGTAAGGCGACCATCGTATCCCCAAAGCCGCAGACAACCAGAGACAGGATCAGATGTGTCCTAGAGACGGAAAGCGGCCAGATAGTGTTCACCGATACCCCTGGCATCCATAGGCCGCAACACAGGCTTGGGGAGGCTATCGTCGATCAGGCGTTGGAGGCGATGGACGAGGCTGACTTGGTGCTTTACGTCGTCTGTGCCGACGACGAGGGTATAACCGGACAGGATCGCCATATACTGGAGGTCCTCAAAAAAGTCACCACGCCGGTGATACTTCTGGTGAACAAGGTGGACCTTCTTGGTACGAAAAGGGCTAAACTATTGCCCCTGCTGGAGAAATATCGGATGGCTCTCGATCCGTCCGAGGCCATTCCGGTGTCGGCAAAAGAAGCGGTTAACCTGGATGAGCTGGTCGACTTGATCCTGTCCCGTCTTCCGGAGGGACCTCCTCTCTATATGGACGACATAATGATCGACAGGTCATCCCGCTTTTTGGCCTCCGAGATAATAAGGGAGCAGGTTCTTCATCTAGCAGACCAAGAAGTCCCTCACAGTGTAGCTGTGGAGATCATGGAGTACAAATCTCCCGATGAGTATCCCGAAAGGGAGGATACCTATATAAGCGCGGTTATCCTGGTGGAGAGAAAAGGGCAAAAGCTGATTCTTCTGGGGGCAAAGGGCGAAAAAATCAAGGAGATTGGCATCTGCTCCAGAAGGGCTTTGGAGGCATTTTTGGACGGAAAAGTCTACCTGGACCTTTGGATAAAGGTCAAGAAGGATTGGCGAAACTCCGAATCCGAGCTTCGTCGCCTCGGTTATAGAGGTTGAGGTCCGAAAGGCAGGGCCTTCACAGAGCTACGGGGGTTATCCTCCGGCGGAACCTTTCCCCCGAAGGGGACATAACCCTCCTCTGTCTCCTGAGGGATAGGGGACCAACCTGGGTGTCTCTCCCCGGAGGCGGTAGAGGCAAGGTCCGTCTTGGCGGAAGCACCGAACCCATGGTATGGGGTGAGTTCTCCCTATACAGAAGTAGATCCAGGGATTATCTCAGAGAGGTTGAGGTTAAAAGGGATTTTTGGAGTTTAAGGTTAAGAATAGACAATCTTAAAACCTCTTTAAGATGGTGTAAATTGCTGTCCGAAAAACTTCCCGGTGGGCAACCGGTGGACGAGGTTTTGCCGGTACTTTTTTGGTCGATGGACCTTCTCGAATCCGATACCGATCCATGTGGGGTAGACCTGCGCTTTACCTGGCGGCTTCTGAGGTGCTTAGGCATAGCTCCTTCGATGAAAGCCTGCGACCGTTGTGGAAGGCGGATCTCCAGGGGCATCTGGACTGAGAGCTCCTTTCTCTGTGACCGCTGCTACAGCGGTTCTAGATCCATCGACCTTTCCTTGGCTTCTTACTGGATTTTCAGCCATCACGACGAGATAGAGGGCAAAAAATTATCCAATAAAGAAAAAAAAATCATTTTATCAATAAAAAATTTGATAGTAAGGAATCTAAACCTCCTTTCTTGATAAAATTCACTCTATAAGGATGTGGTCCTTTTGAACTTTCAGGAGATAATCTTCCGTCTGGAACGTTTTTGGTCTGACCGTGGCTGTGTCATACAGCAACCCTACGACATAGAGGTCGGTGCGGGAACCATGAATCCCGCCACATCTCTAAGGGTTATAGGCCCTGAACCGTGGAAGGTGGCTTACGTTGAGCCGTCAAGAAGGCCGGCAGACGGCAGGTATGGAGAAAACCCTAACAGACTTCAACATTACTATCAGTATCAGGTGATATTGAAGCCAGCTCCTGACGACGTTCAAGAGCTTTATCTGGACAGTTTAGCCGCTTTAGGCATAGACTCCACCGAGCACGATATCCGTTTTGTGGAGGATGACTGGGAATCCCCTACCGTCGGGGCCTGGGGACTTGGTTGGGAGGTCTGGCTCGATGGGATGGAGATAACCCAGTTTACCTATTTCCAGCAGGTGGGTGGGGTCGATATGGCTCTAGTTCCGGCCGAGCTGACCTACGGGTTGGAGCGCATCGCCATGTTCGTCCAGAAGGTGGATAACGTCTACGATCTTCAGTGGAACGACACCCTCACCTACGGTGATATCCATCACAAGGGCGAGGTGGAAAACTCGACCTATAACTTTGAGGTCTCTAACCCAGAGATGTTGTTCAAGCTGTTCGATATGTACGAGGCAGAATCCCACAGCGTGGCAGAAAAGGGGCTGGTCCTTCCCGCCTGGGACTATGCGTTGAAGTGTTCCCACACTTTCAACCTTTTGGACGCTAGAAACGCCATAAGCGTCACACAGAGGACTGGATATATCGGCAGGATAAGGGCTCTGGCAAGCATGTGCTGCGAAAAGTACGGAGCTCAGAGAAAAGACATGGGCTACCCCATGAAGAAGAAGCTTTTATAAGGAGGGGACCTTGATGGATACCAACAACCTTGTACTTGAGATAGGCACGGAGGAGATCCCCTCTCGTTTTATGACCAAGGCGCTTGAGGATCTGGCTCTGGCCGCTGAATCGGAGCTAAGCGAAGCGAGGATTGACCATGGGGCTATAAATGCCTACGGAACCCCTCGCAGATTGGTCCTCTCGGTTAAAGCCATGGCGGATAGACAGAGAGACCTGGAGGAATCCTTTAAGGGACCGGCCTGGAGCAACGCCTTCGACGGTAGTGGTAATCCCACCAGGGCAGCTGTTGGGTTCGCTAAAAGCAAGGGTATTGAGGTGGAAAATCTCGAAAAGAGGGATGTCGACGGAACTCCCTACGTTTTCGCCGTCGTCAGCGAAACTGGCTCCTCTTCCGCGAGCTTACTTCCTGAGCTTCTGTGTCGAGTGATAAATAAAATGTCTTTTCCGAAAAGCATGTACTGGAAAAAAAGCTCAGTCAGGTTTGCCAGGCCGATAAGGTGGATTCTCTGCCTTTTAGGTGAAAAGGTGGTCCCTTTTGAGCTTAACGGCATAACGAGCGGGAACTTGACCAAGGGACACAGGTTTATGGGGGCACCGTCCATAAAGGTGGATAAGGAGTCCTCCTTCATGGAGAAGCTGTTCGATAACTACGTCATAGTGGACCAGGATAAAAGAAAGGAAAAGATGCTGTCCGCGATAGCGGTCCTAGAGAAGGAAATCGGTGGAAACGCCGACAAGGATCCTGACCTAGTAGAGGAAAACCTGTTTCTCGTAGAGTATCCGGTTCCATTCTTCGGCTCCTTCGACAAAAAATATCTGGATATGCCGGAAGAGGTTCTCATAACCACCATGAAGCATCATCAGAAATACTTTCCCGTTCGAGATAAATCCGGTAAACTGATGCCCTATTTCATCGGAGTCAGCAATAACAGGGCGGTATCCATGGACACCATACGAGAGGGAAATGAAAGGGTTATCAGAGCGAGGTTGGAGGACGCTTCCTTCTTCTGGAACGAGGACAGAAAAAACTCTCTGGCTCAGAGGGTGGATGAACTCAAAAAAGTCGTCTATCAAGAGAAGTTGGGATCTGTATACGACAAGGTTATGGCTGTAGCTGAGCTCTCTCGGTTTATATGCGATAAGCAGGGACATTCAGAGCTGTCCTGCCTTGTTGAGAGAGCCGCTACTATCGCTAAATCCGATCTACTGACGAATATGGTCGGGGAGTTTCCCGAGCTTCAGGGAGTAATGGGAAGGGAATATGCTAAAAGAGACGGTGAGGACGCTAGAGTCGCCCTGGCTATGTACGAGCAATATCTTCCTAGGTTTGCCGGAGACGAACTTCCATCGGACATCGTCGGTGCTTTGCTCGGTTTGGGGGAAAGGATCTATAATATGGTCGGAGCCTACAAGACAGGCTTCCGTCCGTCTGGATCCCAGGATCCCTATGGCCTGAGAAGGGCTGCTAGATGTATAAACGAGATAATATGGGGCACTAACCTCGATCTGGATATGGACGAGACTCTGTCTCACGCCGGAGAGACCCTTGGTCTTGATCCCGACGGAATGGATGAGCTAATATCTTTTGTGAGGCAGAGACTGCTTATACAGCTAAAGGAAAAGGGGTTCTCTCACGAGCTCTCCGAGCTTTCCGTTGTTGTAATAGGAAGAAAGCCACTCCAGGCCCTGAAATACCTGAACGCCCTGAACTCGGTCAGATTGGAGGAATGGTTCTCCAATCTGACAAGCTCGGCTGTAAGGGTAAGCAACATACTCTCCAAAAACGGAGGAGAGAGAGTATCCTCCGTCGATCCCTCTCTGTTCTCCCTAGAGCAGGAGAGGGAGCTGTTCAATCAAGTAGAGGCCAGAGCCCCTATGGTTGCGTCCGCCATCCATGATCAGAATTGGGATGGTCTTATGGAGATTCTCGCCGGACTTTCCCCTGCTGTGACCGACTTCTTCGACGGTGTCATGGTGATGGATAAAGACGATGCTATAAGGGGAAACAGGCTTGCCTTGCTCATGGAATGTGACTCCCTTTTCAAGGAGATAGGCGACATCAGCCGCTTGAAGGGATAATGACAATAAAGGGGGGTGCCGTATGTCCAGGCCCATCGCACTTGTATCCGATTCGACAGGAGAAACAGCGGAGTACCTCGTTCAGGCCGTTTTGACGCAGTTTCAGGGGTTAGATACCTCTTTTTTGAGGTTTCGGTTTGTGGACTCCGTGGATAAAATAGGTCAGATCCTAGAGGAGGCCCGGTCGAAGAACGCCCTTATCGTGGCGACCCTGGTCGCGGACGAGGTTAGAACCTCCCTCATGAAACAGGCCTGTGATATGGGTCTTGAGGCGGTCGATCTGTTAGGCCCTCTTCAGACGTCCCTGTCCAGCTGGAGCGGGATAAGCCCCCTCCAGATGCCAGGGTTGCTAAGAAGGATGGACGATAAGTATTTTCAAAGGGTCAAAGCCATCGAGTTTTCCATAAAGTGCGATGACGGTAAGAGCCAAAACCTATTACCCACGGCCGATCTGGTGATCCTGGGCGTATCCCGATCTGGGAAGACCCCTCTTTCCATGTTTTTGGCCAATAAAGGGTACAAAGTGGCAAACCTGCCTCTCGTGCCGGAGGTCGCGCCACAGGATCATCTCTGGAAGGTGGATCCTTCGAGGTGCGTAGGACTTCTTATCAGCCCAGAAAAGCTGATGAGGATAAGGAAGGACAGGCTCAAAATAATGGGTCTCGATCCGGATACCTCCGTCTACGCTCAGGAGAAAAGAGTCCTCTTTGAGCTGAATTACGCCAAGGAGATAATGGTCAAAGTAGGGTGTAAAGTATATGACACCACCGATCGTTCCATAGAGGAAATATCCCAAAACATACTGGACGACATGAGGCTGGGCAAAAAAACGGAGTCATAGAGCTATAAGCAAAAGTGGGTCCCATGGTAGGGACCCACTTTTGCTGTGTTAGTCGGAAAGGCCGTATCTTCTTAAAAGGTCCTGAGATCTGTCCTCAACCGCCTCAGGAGAATCAGGCTCCAGCGCGTAGGGGTCTACCGTAGGTGGGGTAGGAGTGGTCTGCAGCTGTGGCTGCACAGGATGTATGGGAACTGTTTGGGCAGGTACAACTAGACTGCCCTGAGCAAGTGCCTCGTCCTGAGGAAGCAACAGAAGCCTAGGGGCGTTAGGATCCTCCATGGCTGTGAGCGATGATCCTCCATGGAGGGGACATACAGCCTCTGGCGCTCTGGAGGCCAAAAGGTAGAGTTCCGCTGCCTTGCACCCTCCGGACGCGATATAACCGGATTGGCGGCAGACCCTTAACTTGACCACGTCCATCTCCTCTGAAACCACGAATTTGGAGGGGTAAGTCCTCATGGAAACAGCTTCCTTCATGAACTCGCTCCAAACAGGAAGGGCTATCCTTCCCCCCGTGGCGGCCCTTCCCAGAGGTTTGTGGTCGTCGTTTCCCGCGTAGACGACCGTAACCAGGCCTGGGATGCCTCCGGTGAACCAGGCATCGCTGTAGTCGTTTGTGGTTCCGGTCTTGCCGAAAACCTCATAATCCTTCATCGCTGCCTTTGTCCCAGTTCCTGCCCTAACCACATCCATCAGGAGGGATCTCATTACCACCGAGTAGGACGGATCTATCGCCTGAGCCACCTGAGGTCCGTGTCTCTCCAGTATCTTACCCTCTCCGTCTTTTATCTCCCTTATGGCGTATGGAGTGACCCTTTTCCCGTCGTTGGCGTAGGCACAGTACACAGCGGTCATCTCAAGAGGTGTAACGCTGGCAGTCCCTAGGCCTATGGACAGAGCTGCCCATAGGTGGGGAGAGACAATCCCCAGTTTTCTAGCCATCGATACGACCTGTTCCGGTCCCACAAGGTCGGTCAGCCTGACCGCCGGCGTGTTATAGGAGTGGGTCAAGGCCTCAAACAGAGGGATCTCTCCAGCGAACTTCTTGCTGTAGTTCCCTGGGGACCAGGTCTTTTCAACGCTCTCCTTCATCTCGTAGGTGATAGGTTTATCGAGAATATGGTCTGTAGGCATAAAACCGGCCTCGAGCGCGGCGGTGAACACTATGGGCTTGAATGACGAGCCTGGTTGTCTGTAGGCCTGCGTCGCCCTGTTGAACTTGCTCTCCTCAAAATCCTTTCCGCCGACCAAAGCCAGGATCTCGCCGGTTTCCGGATCCATAGCGACTATAGCACCCTGAGACTCCAGCTTCTGAATCGCCCTTTCGGCAGCCTCCTGGAGATCGAGGTCCAGAGTGGTGTATATCTGAAGGCCAGAGGCGTAGACTTTGTCCCTACCGTACTTGGGAAGAAGGTCTTTAAATAAAATATGGCTCACAAAATAAGGAGCTTTATTGATGTTTAGTATGTTCTTCTTTGTCTGTTTGTTTATGACAAGCTCTTCCTCTTCGGCCTCAGATCTCTGTTCCTCCGATATCCACCCCAGGGACACCATCCTGCTGAGGACGTACCTCTGTCTGGCTCTGGCCTTATCCATGCTCCTGATAGGAGAGTATTTCTCCGGTGCCGCTATCAAACCAGCCAGAATGGATGACTCTGTCAGCGTCAGGTCCGATGCCCTTTTTCCAAAATACGTGTAGGCGGCAGCACCTATTCCCCATGCTCCATGGCCGAAATAAATGGCGTTTAGGTAGGTCTCCAGGATCTTGTCCTTGCTGAACAGCTTTTCTATCCTGAAGGATAGAATTGCCTCCTTCGCCTTTCTGACCATCGTCTTCTCCTGTGTGAGAAAAACGTTTCGCGCTAGCTGTTGAGTTATGGTGCTGGCTCCCTGTCCTCCACTGCCGGTGAATATAGAACGCAGTATCGCCAAGGGCCTGATGCCCATGTGAGCGTAAAAGGATGAGTCCTCTGCTGCCAAGGTGGACATTATCATCCATCTCGATATGTCCTTCAGCTCCTCTGGTCTTCTGTTTTCCAGATATAGCTTCGTTATTATCTTGCCGTTTCTATCGTAGACAACGCTTGCCTCGTTGGACCTGTGGGATAGAATCTCGTCGTCTGGAGGGAGTTCCTCCGCAAGTCGGGATATGAGGATCGCCCCTCCTATCGATGTTACAGCGATCGCCAAGGCCACCAGGACCAACAGAGAGACTCCGACCATCCTAAGCGCAGAGAAGCCCCCCGTGTTTTCTCGTCTTTTATGCCGTATCATCGACCACACTCCTCAAAAGATGTCTTTGTATCCGCCAGATTATAGCACTTTTGATCGAATACCTAAAAACGGGGCTTGCAAAAAAAAGAGTAGGGTGGTATAGTTCTCTAGTCGTCGCGAGACGACGCGGACCTTGATAAGAGAATATGATGCATGATAAAGAGCTAGCGTTACTCAGCAATTTTTATGGAGAGTTTGATCCTGGCTCAGGACGAACGCTGGCGGCGTGCTTAA
>CAYNAN010000033.1:3479-23211 GCA_964395085.1 uncultured Synergistaceae bacterium | reverse complement strand
CAGGGAACAGGAGGTCGAGGCCGACGACGCCGGTGTGAGTTCTCCTTCAAGGCGGGATACTCCCCCTGGTCGCTGTACAACGCCATCAAGAGGATGGCCGACAACGGCCAAGTGACCTCCCCCAGCGGCTTCAACTCCCATCCCCCTACGGAGCGGAGGATGACCAGGCTCGCTGCCCAGGCCGAGGGATGGGAGAAAAGCGACGTCAGGGAAAAAAGAAAATCCAAGCTACCCGAGAAGGAGGCTCCAAAGCCCAAGGTCCTCCCGGTGGACGGCTTCGACCCAAACGGATCGGATCAGGCTAAAGTCATATCCACCTATCCCATAGAGAATGGCCTTAAAAACGTCCTCGGCATAATCCAGAGGGACGGATACGGCAAATATTCCTCCGGCAGATATAAAGAGGCGGCGGCCTCCTTCGCCAGAGGTGTGGCGTCCTACGAGGGAAACTACCTGGCCGCTCTGTGGGCCGCAAGAGCCTACCACAGGGCCGGACGGAAGGACGAGGCTCGCCGTTGGGTTGACTTGGCGCTGTCCATAAACAAGGACTACAGGCCAGCTAAGGAGCTTAAGGAGGAGCTGCGCTAGTGCTGAGGCATATAATACATTATTCATTCCATTTTTTAGTGCCAATTCTACTAGCGAAGCTATTTTGGAGGAAAGAGTGGCGGAAAGCGGCTCTGATTATGGTGGCGACGATGTTTATAGATCTGGACCATCTTCTGGCGGATCCAATTTTTGATCCCAATCGCTGTAGCATAGGCTTTCACCCCCTCCATACTTTATGGGCGGGGATATTCTATTGTGGCCTGTTGCTGGTTCCGTCATGGAAGTGGCGTGCCGTATCGGTGGGATGCCTGTGGCATCTATGCACCGATTTCATCGATTGTTTGCTCGGTGGGTCGTGGGCTTAGCGACGACTATGGTCGAGCTGGTTGGTTGAGTTTTATCCTTCTTGATGGAACGAGCCCCTCCCAGGATATCGGAGAGGGGCTCGTTCCGGTTTTCTCGGCCTTCGCTTCGACGAAGACGGCAAAAACCCCTACGTCCAGGGTTAGGATCCTCAGCAACCCAACTGAAGGAGACGACTCTACAGAGGGATTCCAACTATCTCGGCGGCACGCCTTATCAGTTTGTCCTGTCTCGGAGTCAGTCTAACCTTGAGCCTTTCAGTTGCAACAGCACCCATCCCTCTCACCTCCTATAACGATATCCTACGGGAAAATAACGGACATAGCGAGGGGAAGACCATTGGGGCAACGATACGGTGGAGGGGCGGCAGTAGGCTCTTGAGACAGATGGGGAAAGGTTTGGCTGATGTCCTGTTTTTAGATGTCGGTGTTTTATTGCTGTTGCAGCGATGATTTGAGGCCATAACTGGGGGTAGTGTAAAAACGGAATCATTGTTTTATTGCTTTATCTATCGTGCTTCCCATAGGCATAAGGGTCTTAGGTCTCTTAAACAATGGAATCTCTCCCAGATGAGGTGTGTTATAATCTATGTATTCTTAAAATACGCAAAAAGGTAAAGCGATCTACGCCACGAGGGGAGGATTTAACGTGAGAGTAAAACAGAATATGGTTTTTATCTGTATGCTGCTGTTGTTGACGGCGGCTTTCTTCGGAGGAGGGTGCAGCGGAGGTAGTAGCTCGCTTCCCTCCAGCCCCAAGGAGATAGAGCCAGGATCGGAGTACGAGGGTGTCCTGTCTTTTAACGACGGAGAGGACCAAAAGGTCCTCATG
Organism: uncultured Synergistaceae bacterium; assembly: GCA_964395085.1. Taxonomy (GTDB): domain Bacteria; phylum Synergistota; class Synergistia; order Synergistales; family Dethiosulfovibrionaceae; genus Dethiosulfovibrio. The sequence goes on along the minus strand of CAYNAN010000033.1, from coordinate 21,468 downwards.
ACCACGAGATATGAGGCCCTCAATATAGAGAGCAGCACTAAGCTGCCTCCTGCGGTGGTCCTGTTCGTTAAAGAGGAAAAGTACCTCGACGAGACTTCCGGAAAGCTGAAGGCCTCCTCCAATGCCTCCTCCATAACCGAAAACGAGGTAGAAACCTTCCTCAAAAACAAATGGGATGCGTTTTGCGACGGTGAGGAGGACGAAGGGGTAAACGCTCGGGAATTCCTCGATTTTCTGGCCGAGTATAACATGCCAATGGACCAGTTCTTCCGTTTTCTCACCGCCATGGGCGATTCCGTAAGCGAGCTGAGCGATACGGTGAAGGTCTATTCCTCTCAGCTGGAAAGGCTTGACGGAAAGGATATCTTCAACGAAATCGAGTCGTTCTGTAGCCTGATAGGCATAGAGCTGGGGACCTATTTCACCGACGTCAAGAGGGTATTTGTGACCCACTCTGCCTTCTGCTCTAAGCTGGTTGATCTCGGCATGGGGCAATCGAAGCTCTACGGGACCTACGTCGGCTGGTATATGGATCAAGGGGCGGAGCTTGCCGATCCCTTCGGATCGTTTTTAGGCTACCTGAAGAGCAAATCCATTGATGCCACCAAAAACGGAGATGATAAGGTCGACCCGGTAAAGATAGCGAAGTTGGGGCTGGATATCTTGAAGTTTGGCTGGGACGTCATAAAGGACGGAAAACCCCAGCTTTCGGCGGACGGAGCCTTTACCTCGGTCCTGAGAAAGGACACCTCTGGACTGGACTACGAATACGCCAAAACGAACAAGACGGGGACCATAGAGTACAAGGTCACCGACGCTTGGATCAAGTCATGGGTTTTGATAGACGCCAAGATGAAGGGCGTAGCATCCTACGCAGCTACCAACCCCAAATTCGGGGGGCAGTATCTTCCTAACGTTCAACTGGACGTGGAGAGCTCCTACGTGATGTGGGGTATGAACCTGAACGTAAACGCCCAGGTCTCAAACGTTATAAACGCTTCGTCGGTGGAAAACCCCGATCCCGAGATAGACGTTATCGCAAAGGTCAACGCGGGATGGCTCTTCCAATCGTTCGGACAATCCGCCTATTTCAAGGTTCAGGGAAGCAGGGGTATCTCCTTCAACGGGTGGAAATAGTCTTTTTGTCAAAAAACCGGCGGACAAAGGGGGCACGATAATGAGATACGTATTTGCGATACTGTCGTTACTGCTCTTATCGACGGCATCGTCTTTGACTGAGGGAGCGGAGGCGGAAAGCATCCCGAAGGGGCTGTCCAGAGGAGACGTCCTTCTCTCGTACTTTCAGGATACCGAGATGGATTTTCAGCTTCTCAGGAGCCTCGGTGCCGACGCATCGGGAGGAGGAACGCCTGGAGAGATACTGCTGGCGGCAAAAGATATACAGGAAGGCGATCCAGCCTCCTGGTCCGCTGCCTTTCTCTCCCTAGCGGAAAAGGTTGAGGCGGACGGGAGATCTCGACTGGGGCGAGGACATAAAATTAGCGCCGGTGAAAGCCTCCTGAGGGCCGCATCCTACTACCGTGCGGCGGAATACTACGGGGATCCGACCTCTGTCGAGACAGCTGAGTTGGGGATGAAATGTCGAAACGCCTTTATCGATGGGGTGAAACTCTCTCCCTGGAGAATAGAGGAGTTATACATACCCTTCGGGGAGGACACTATCCCAGGATACTTCATATCATCCCCCTCCAGCGTAGGGCCGACTAAAACCCTGATCGCACAAAGCGGTTTCGACGGGACGGCGGAGGAGATGTACTTCGCCGTGGGAGAAGCCGCCCTGAGAAGAGGGTACAACGTACTTCTGTTCGAGGGGCCGGGACAGGTGGGGAAACGTCGTTTTGACCAAGGCTCGACCTTTGTCCCCGATACCTCACCGGCGCTCAGGGCGGTGGTGGATTGGGCCCTGTCGAGGCTAGATGTGGATCCAAAGAGGATCGCCCTGTACGGGGCCAGCTTTGGGGGCTACTTCGCCTTAGCCGGGGCCGTCGGAGAGAGCAGGCTGGGGGCTCTCATAGTGAACTCTCCCATAATTGACGCCCAGGAGTACTTCTTCGCCGCGGTGGGCCCCAAGTTCGTGGAGGAATTCAAGAGGCAAGACCTGACGGTGGAGGAAATCCGAGGCCTTTCCAAGGAGGAGCTTCCTCCTAAGTACCGCTTTTCCCTTCTGAACCTATGCATCCGATACGGCAAGCCATCGGTAAAAAGCACCTTGGATGCCATGGGGGCGTTCCACGTCGATGAGGATCGTATCGGGGCGATGGAGATTCCAGCCCTGGGGATGGTTGGGGAAAGGGAGGGAACCGTCCCTCTGGGGCAGGCGAGACGGTTTGCGAAGCTGGCGCCCAGGGGGAGCCTACACGTTTTCGAGGAGGAGAGCGGTGCCAATATCCACTGCCAGCTCGACAACATGCCCCTTTCCTGGGCGGTTGCTCTGGACTGGTTGGACGAACAGTTCGACTGATAAATTTTAAACCACTAAGCTAGAGGCATTGGAGGAGGGGCCCCATGGAGACTCTCTTTTAGTGCCTCTTGCCGCTCTATTAGGAGGGTGGATACGCGTTAGTGATGTCAACAAATTAGCATGATGTTCATATAAAGTCGGTATTTTAGGTGTGCCCATAAAGCAAAAGCATAAGAGGAGGGTCTGTTTTATGGAACAAAAAGATTATTGGGATAGTGTCTCGGACGCGAAAGAATTCACTACGCCTTTTCAATCCAATGAATTTGCTAAATACCTCGATCTTGATTCCGTCATTCTCGATGTTGGGTGTGGCTATGGCCGAACACTGGACGAATTGCATCGTCTGGGATACAGGTATCTGATTGGAATGGACTTTTCTCTGGGCATGATTGAAAGGGGAAAACAGCAGACCCCTTACCTTGACCTTCGTTTAAAAAAAGATGCGCAAATTGATCTGCCAGATTCTAGTGTAGACGCAGTGATCCTCTTTGCTGTCCTGACCTGCATAAAAAGTGATGAGGAACAGAAGGCGCTGATTTCCGAGATCTCTCGTGTGTTAAAGCCTGAGGGAATACTCTATGTAAACGATTTTATTATCAATTCAGACGAAAGGAATCAGGCCCGTTATCGATGTTTCGAGGAAAAGTACGGGATCTACGGTGTCTTTGAATTGCCGGAGGGTGCCGTCCTTCGTCATCATTCAGAGGAATGGATAGAGGAGCTTCTGACCGATTTTTTAACTTTAAAGTATGAACATTTGATTTTCACCACCATGAACGGACACACTTCAAATGGATTTTATTTCATAGGAAGGAAGCCCTGCTGATTTTTTGCTTGATAGAGTCGAAGAGGAAGAAGCTATTAAAATGCTTCTGTTTGAGTAGAGAACGAGGTGATTGTGATGAATATAGCTTTGATGATAATAGATATGCAGAAGGGGTTTTATAGGGACAACGCGGCCCTATCCATGGACAGAGCCTCAGAATACATCAACGCCGCTGTCAATGTATTCAACACGTACGGTCTGCCTGTGATTTGGGTCAAGGATCAGGACGACTACCGACCTGGGGAGGCAGAGTTTGAGTTAATCGATAGCCTATCTCCAGGCCCAAACGACCATGTTATACACAAGGCATATTCAAATGCGTTTAACAAAACGAACTGTCATGAAATATTGTCGAAGGAAAAGGTTGATACCGTTCTCATCGCTGGCTACTGTGCCGAGTACTGTGTCCTTTCCAGCTACAGAGGGGCTCTCGATTTAGACCTTACGCCAATATTATTAAAAGGTGCTCTGGCCAGTGGCAAAGATGAGAATATCCGTTTCGTTGAGGATATCAGTGACGTTATGACATACGGAGCCATGAAAAAAATGTTGAAAAATATGTATGATATTAAAAAAATTTAGGCATAATCATGACGTTTTGGGTCATCATGCTTAATGTAGATAACCTAAGAATTACTCTAAAAAATTGATTGTTCAATTAGGATCTTTGGGCGGATGCCCAACAGACTTTAGGGCGCGCACCTGATCACAAAGAATCCCCTTGACATTTCTCCCCACTCCGGTATAAACTACCGGGCAATTATCCAGGGACGGGAGAGATCGATATGAACCGAATTTTCTCAGGACAAAATTGGTGGTGGCAGGCCTCATAGTCTGCCGCCATTGCCTATAAATTTAAATCACTAAGCTAGAGGCATTGGAGGCGGGTCCCGACAGGGACTCTCTTTTGGTGCCTCTTGCCGTTTTCTCGGGGAGAGGTCTGTATGGATCTCTCCCTTTTTGTATTCTTTTTTCATCACCTAAAGGAGGTAACTTTATGAGTTTTTCTATCGACGATCTTGGGGGCTCTTTTACCGCACTGGACGACTTTACGTCCATGGCGGAGGTTTTTGACCTGGTCCCTCTGGTCTGGAGAGGTTCCTCCCAGGGACTCGATCCGGCGGACCTCTATCATGGCCTAAGCCGATCGGTGAAGGGATCCTTTCTTCTCGAGAGCGGCGGAGCTGGTCGTTATTCCTTCGTCGGGGTGGAGCCAGAGAAGGTCTTTTCCTACCAGGAGGGCCATTCGCTTCGGGGAGAGCTTGAGTCCTACTTAAACTGCCTCAGGCCAAAGACCGAGGGTCTTCCTCCTTTCACCGGAGGGGTTGCGGGATACTTCGGCTATCCAATGGCGGAGGTCTGGGAGCCCCTGTTTCACGGGACCGACAGAAAGCTCAGGGACGACGGATCGCCTAAGGCGGTGATGATGGGCTTTTTGACCGTGATAGCCCTGGACCACCGGTCCGGCGAGGTCTTCGTCGTGGAAAACGTGAGGGTCCCGGAGGGCTCCGACCGGGGCGACCTCGAGGCCCTATATCTTTCCGCCTCCTCTAAGGTGGCGAGCCTTGTTCGGCAACTCAGGGAGATCGTCCCGGCTCCGCTGCCCGAGGGGCCCTGCTACGTAGGGCCTGTTACGCCTGAGATGGACAGAGAGGACTTTTTGGAGATGGTCAAAAAGGGGAGGGAGCACGTGGCCGCCGGGGACGTATGTCAGGTGGTTCTGTCCCAGGCCTTTTCCGCCGAGACGGACCTGTCCTCCGACGAGATATACCGGGCCCTCAGGGAGGGCAATCCGTCGCCCTACCTGTTTCGACTGGAGCTGCCCCACCTGGAGCTCATAGGATCCTCCCCGGAGGTCCACGTCAAGCTGGAGGGTGGCAAAACCCTGATCCGTCCCCTTGCCGGGACCAGAAAGAGAGGGGCCACGGAGGAGAGGGACAGAGAGCTGGAGCAGGAGCTTCGGTCCGACGAGAAGGAGAGGGCGGAGCACGTTATGCTGGTGGACCTGGCGAGAAACGACCTGGGCCGGACCTGCGCCTTCGGCTCCGTGGAGGTGACCGAGCTTCTGGGGGTCGAACGGTATTCTCAGGTGATGCACCTGGTGTCCCAGGTCGAGGGCCGGATAAGGGACGACCGCACCGCCCTCGACCTGCTTGAGACATCCTTTCCCGCCGGTACGGTCTCTGGGGCCCCGAAGATAAGGGCCATGGAGATCATAGAGGACCTGGAGCCAACCCCCAGAGGCCCCTACGCCGGGGCGGTGGGATATCTGGGGTTCGACGGCAACATGGACACCTGCATCGCCATAAGGACCATGGTCCGAAGGGGCGCAAAGGTCACCGTCCAGGCAGGGGCTGGAATAGTCTACGACTCCCTGCCGGAGATGGAGTATCTGGAGACGGAGAACAAGGCCAGGGCCCTTTTCAGGGCGCTGGAGAGAGCTGGAGAGAAGAGGTCGAGCAGATGATCCTTATGATAGACAACTACGATTCTTTCACCTGGAACCTGGTCCAGATGCTGTCAGATTTCGACCACGTGGAGGTGGTCAGAAACGACCAGCTCTCCCTGGAAGAGCTGGAGGCAATGGAGCCGGACCGGGTTGTCATATCCCCGGGCCCCGGGACTCCCGCCGACGCCGGGATATCAAAAGAGGCCATAGACCGCTTCAAGGGCAAGGTCCCGGTTCTGGGGGTATGTCTGGGCCATCAGGCCATGGCGGAGGTGTTTGGAGGGACGGTGGTCAGGGCCCCGGTCCCCTGTCACGGCAAGGTCTCAGCGGTTATACACGGAGGCGAGGGTATCCTGAGCGGCCTGCCCTCTCCCTTCGGAGCGACAAGGTATCACTCCCTGACGGTGGACGAGAGGTCATTGCCTATAGAGCTCCACGTCACAGCCAGGACCGAGGACGGCATAATCATGGCCATGGAGCACAGAGAGCACGCCCTTTTCGGGGTGCAGTTTCATCCCGAGGCCATACTGACCGAGGGGGGAAGGGTTTTGCTTGGTAATTTCTGCCGACTTAGTTCGGGAACTTTAGAGAGGGGTTGTCGTCGTGTTAAGACCTGCGCTTGAGACTCTGCTTCGCCGGGAAAACCTGTCCCGGTCCGCTATGGAGGAGGCCATGGAGGCCATCATGGACGGTCGGGCTCCAGAGCACCAGGTCGCCGCCTTTCTCGCCTGTCTTAGAAGCAAGGGGGAGACGGTAGAGGAAATCTCCGTGGCGGCCAAGGTCATGAGGGAAAAGGCCTCCGCCGTTGCGGTGTCCTCGACCCCCCTTTTAGACATAGTGGGAACGGGAGGGGACTGTACCGGGACTTTCAACATATCAACCGTCTCCGCCCTGGTGGTGGCGGCCTGCGGGGTGTCGGTGGCAAAACACGGAAACCGGTCGGTATCCAGCAGATGCGGAAGCGCCGACTTGCTGGAGGCTCTGGAGGTCCCCTTTCTGTCCTCCCCCGGCTCGGTGGCCCACTGTATCGACCGGACCGGCTTCGGGTTCCTCTTCGCCCCCAACTTCCATAGCGCCATGAAGAACGTGGCCCCCATAAGGAGGGCCATGGGGGTCAGGACCATCTACAATGTCCTAGGTCCCCTCACCAACCCCGCCACCCCCGATCGGGAGCTGATGGGGGTCTTCTCCCCCGATCTGACCGTCCCTATGGCTCAAGTCCTCGGCTCTCTAGGTATGAAAAGGGCCATGGTGGTCCACGGCCACGGCGGAATGGACGAGCTATCCCTGTCCGGTCCCAACGTGGCCTGCCTCCTGGACGACGGAGTTCTCACGGAGATGGAGATATCCCCGGAGGACGTGGGGCTCTCCACCGCCCAGGAGGGCTACGCCGCAGGAGGGGATGTCAGGGAGAACCGAGCCATAGCCCTGTCGGTGCTGGACGGCGACGAGGGACCGAAAAAGGACGTGGTGCTGTTCAACTCGGGAGCCGCCCTTTTCGTGGCAGGAAGGGTCAGCTCCATAGCCATAGGGGTGGCCATGGCCCGAGAGGTCATAGAATCGGGGCTAGCCAGGAGAAAGCTGGAGGAGGTCGCTAAGACCGCCAAGTCACTGGAGGGAGCGGCGTGATACTGGACAGAATAACCGCCAGAAAGGAACAGGAGGTGGCGGCCCTGACAGCTCCCAGAAGGTCCCTCTTTCAGGCCCTGAGCGAGCCGGGCCTGTCGGTGATAGGGGAGATAAAAAGGGGATCCCCTAGCGTAGGCCCCTTTGCCCTGGACGCCGACCTGCCGGGCAAGGCGATGGCCTACGCCGAGGGCGGCGTGGCTGGTATATCGGTGCTGACGGACCGGGATTTTTTCTTCGGCGGCGAGGAGGTCCTCTGCTCCCTCCGGCCTGTGGTGGACCTGCCCATCCTTCGGAAGGACTTTCTGATCCACCCTATCCAGCTGGAGCAGAGCCGCCTGATCGGGGCGGACTCGGTGCTTCTCATAGCGGCCCTTCTGTCAGGGGAGAGGCTCAGGGAAATGGTCTCCCTGGCCGATGAGCTGGGCATGGACTCGCTGGTGGAGGTCCACGACCTGGATGAGCTCCACAGGGCCCTGGACGCCGACGCCAGGATTGTCGGCATAAACAACCGAGACCTTCGGGACTTCTCGGTGGACCTGTCGGTATCGGAACGGCTCCACGGCGAGATAGTCCGGCTTGGGGCCAGGGAAGGCAGGGCAGTGGTTGCGGAGAGCGGAATCCACTCCGGTGCCGACGGGGCAAGGCTCAGGGCCGCCGGTCTTGACGGGGTGCTGGTGGGAGAGGCCCTGATGAGGTCTCAAGACCCCGCCTCCTTCGTCCGGCAGCTGAGGGGCTTGGAATGAAGGCCAAAATCTGCGGCCTGACGATGAGGGAGGACGTAGCGGCGGCGGTGGAGCTGGGATACGACTGCTTAGGCTTTATCCTGGCCCCCAGCCCCAGAAGGGTTTCCCTACATCAGGCCCGGGCTCTCCTGGAGGACAGGCCCAAAATATCCACCGTGGCGGTGGTGGTGGACCCCACACCCTCGGAGCTGGAGGCCATAGTCTCCAGCGGGCTCTTCGACTACGTCCAGTTTCACGGCTCCGAGGGGCCCGAGACCGTGGCGTCGGTCCCCTCGAGCATAAAGGCCTTCGGAATAGGTGGCCCGGAGGATATGGAGAGGGCCCTGTCGTTTCAGGCCGCCGACTTGATCCTCCTGGACGGGCCTAGAGGAGGAGGGGGACGGAGGTTCGACTGGTCCATGCTGAAGGGCCTGAGGATAGATCGCCCCTGGATGCTGGCGGGAGGATTAGGGCTGGACAACCTGGAGGAGGGGATGTCCCTGGGGCCCGACTGGGTGGACCTGAACAGCGGTCTTGAGGTGTCCCCTGGGGTGAAGGACAGGGCCAAAATGGCCACGGCCATGGAGATGGTCGAGGGCTTTAGACGACGGAAGGAGCTGCGTCATGACTAAAAAGGGATATTTCGGACCTTACGGAGGTCGTTACGTGCCGGAGACGCTGTTTCCGGCCCTGGAGGAGCTGGACAGGGCCTACGAGGCCATCAGGGCGGATAGGGATTTTCAGGAGGAGCTGAAGGTACTGCTCAACAAATACAGCGGTCGCCCTACGGCCCTCTATCACGCAGAGAGGCTTTCCGACTCCCTGGGCATAAAGGTTTACCTTAAGAGGGAGGACCTCAACCACACAGGGGCCCACAAGATAAACAACGCCCTGGGACAGGCCCTCATAGCCCGTCGCCTGGGGAAAAATCGGATTATCGCCGAGACAGGGGCGGGCCAGCACGGAGTGGCCAGCGCCACCGCCGCCGCCAGGTTCGGCATGGAATGCACCGTCTTCATGGGAGAGGTGGACATAGCCAGACAGAGGATGAACGTGGACCGAATGAGGCTTCTAGGGGCCCAGGTCGTCCCGGTCTCCTCGGGAAACAAAACCCTTAAGGATGCCACCAACGAGGCGATTCGCCACTGGGTCGCCCACGTGGAGGACTGCCACTACATAATCGGCTCCGTCGTAGGACCCCATCCCTATCCCTCTATGGTGCGGGACTTTCAGAGGGTCATAGGGGATGAGGTGAAAGAACAGATCATGGCCGAGGAAGGGAGACTTCCCGACGCCCTGGTGGCCTGCGTCGGAGGAGGAAGCAACGCCATGGGCATATTCTATCCCTTCGTGGACGACGCCGTTCGTATGATAGGGGTCGAGGCGGCGGGCCACGGAGTCGAGACAGGGGAGCACGCAGTCACCCTCTCCGGCGGAAGGGTAGGGGTGCTACACGGAAGCCGGTCCTACTTACTTCAAACCGACGACGGACAGGTCATAGAGCCCTACTCCCTGTCCGCAGGCCTGGACTATCCGGGGGTCGGGCCACAGCACAGCTTTTTCAAGGACACAGGCAGGGTCGAGTACGTCTCGGTCACCGACGACCAGGCGGTGGCGGCCTACGGTAAGCTCTGCTCCCTGGAGGGAATCATACCGGCCCTGGAGAGCTCCCACGCCCTGGCCCATCTGGAGGTCATGGCGAGAGAGGGAAGGGACAGCCTGGTGGTGGTGAACCTCTCGGGCAGAGGTGACAAGGACATGGACTCGGTGAGGCCTTTTTTGCTTGGGGAGGACGAAAGATGAAGGATCTTGGGATTTTTTGCGGCAAAAAGGCGGTCATTCCTTTCGTGATGACCGGAGATCCCGATAGGGACACCACGGTAAAACTGGTGGAGTCCATGGTTGAGGCTGGAGCCGCTGCGGTGGAGCTCGGTATGCCCTTCTCCGACCCTCTGGCCGACGGCCCGGTGATACAGGAGGCGGGGCAGAGGGCTCTTGCCTCCGGGACGACCCTGTCGTCGGTTTTGGAGACCGCCGGGAGGATCACCGAAAAAACCTCCGTGCCGGTCATACTCATGGGTTACGTCAACCCGATTATGTCCTACGGATTTGAGCGGTTCGCCAAGGACGCCTCCCGGTCGGGGGTGGCGGCGGTGATAGTGCCCGACCTGCCTTTCGACGAGGGTGACGAGCTTCACGACGCCCTGAGGGCCCAGGGGGTGACGCCTATACTGATGGTCTCCCCTAACATCGGCGACGAACGGCTGGCGGAGATAGGCCGAAGGGCCGAGGGCTTCGTCTACTGCGTGTCCCTCCTCGGGGTGACCGGTCAGGGAGGGCTCCATCAGGGGATGAAGGAATATATCGAAAGGGTGAGACGGCACGTGTCGGTCCCTCTGGCGTTGGGCTTCGGCATAGACGGCCCGGAGAGGGCCGCCTCGGTGGCCCCTATGGTGGACGGTGTGGTGGTAGGAAGCGCGGTGATAAAGGCCTTCAACGAGGCAGGAGGAGGCCCGGAGGGAGTGGCCCGCGGGGCGAAACTGGTGGGGAATATAGTCTCCGCTGTTGGATAACCTGCTTTTTAATAATAAGCTAAATAACATTGATGTTTTTAACTGGTTCTAGCATAAAAAACGACTTTTTGTCGATAGAATTGTTGGTTTCAATTAAAAATATCTATGTATATTTTGATGTAATGTAGTTTATGTTCAAGGGGCAGGGGCTTTCGCCGTCCATGGCGGAGGCCTCTGTCTCTTGGTTTATCACGATTTTGGGGAATTGGATAGGAAACGAGCTGTTTCCATTTTGGAAACAGTTCGTCGCTAGGGTACGGATGACGCTGATCACTGTCCGTCGAGATCCACCATGTGATAAGCTACGTGATGCCTGATCGTAATTACCCCTCGCCAAATAGGAGTTGATAAAAAATTGCCAGCAAAAAATAAAATCAGAGGAAATTACTTTGAAACAAAAGTAGTGAAAATTCTCCAAGGCCATTTTGGCTTGAATGACCATGAATGCCACAGGGCTCAATCGTCTGGGAATTTTCGGACGGAGTATGGCGATATATACTTTAAAGATCAAGAAAGACATCCACTGATAGTGGAGTGCAAATACAGAAAAGAAATTTCACTGGATTGGTTTTTCCCCGATTTCAACCCTGAGGTTTTGTCCTGGGTCGATCAGACAAGGGAGTCAGAGAAAAAGTTCACAGCCAATTTCCCCTCCTTGAGTTTCCTATCTATCCTTATAGCCGCTAGGCCAAATCAGCGGGATTGGTATGTCGTGATATTGAATAACTCATTAGGTATACCAATGCCAACTAAGAGGTTTACGGTGGATGGATATGAGATAACGAAGATGTCAAACCTGTTGAAAACCTTACCTAAAGAGTTTTGATGGTCTTTTGTGTTAATTATAGACAGCATAAGCCCTATCTCTTGGTTTGTATGATCCATTGAGCCATATAGGCCGATATATACCGTTGTATGTCCATTTTACACCTAGTATCGCCATGCTGAGCCGTTACGTGTTGCTGCTTGACTCCCCTTGCGTATAAGGTATATAGTATTCATTGTAAAATTTCTGCTTTTTTCTTTTGAGCCACTTTTGCGAGTTTGGTGGGCGTGTGACGACCGGTTGTCCTGTCGTCACTTAGGATCACGGCTTTGGCCGTGATAGATCGATAATATAGGGGGTATGTTTAATGAAGAAGGTCCGAATACTCATGTGTCTTCCGGTTCTTGCGATGTGTTTTGTCGCTACGCCAGCCTCGGCGAAGTATATGGTGGTGGGCAACGACGAGAAAATCACCTGGAACGAAAAAGGCAAGACCGACCTGCTTCCGGCTGGCAAGGATACCGTCCAGATATTCGATATCTCCAACGGAGGGACCGAGCCCAGGCTTGTGGCCACGCTTGACCTGATGAACTCCATCTACGGCCCTCCTACCAACTTGGCTATTACGAAGGACGAAAAACTGGCCATCGTGGCTAATCCCATGGAGTGGACCGAGAAGGACGGAAAGTGGACCGCCTCCCCCTCCACCAAGATTCACGTGATAGACCTCGAGGGAGACGCTCCGAGGCATATCGCGACCGTAGATGGCGGTAAACAGCCTTCCGGGCTCGCCATAAACCGTGCAGGTGACCTTATGCTCGTGGCCAACCGTGGGGATAATTCGGTGACTGTGTTCTCTATAGAAGGGAAAACGGTTTCTCTAATCGATACCATCCCTATGGGGGAGCAGGTCGCAGCTGTCGCCATCTCTCCTGATGGCTCAAAAGCCTGGGTCGTTAAAAACACCTCGCATAAACTGGCGTTGCTGAATATCGACGGTAAAAAGGTAACTCCCGCCGAGTTTGAGATCCCGGTGCTGTGGCCCTATAACATTGACATCACTCCCGATGGAACCTTGGCTCTTTGTTCCGATATGGGTGGTCCCGGCGGATCCTCTGGCCACGTGGACACCGTCTCGGTCATAGACATGGAGCAGACTCCTCCAAGGGTTATCGACCGGGTTGTGGTTGGAGATGGCCCTGAGGGATTCGCCGTTTCGCCGACAGGAGAATATCTGGTCACTGTGAACATAAGGGGAAGCAACGTCGCTCACGACTCATGGTTTTATAACAAAAACGGCACGGTATCTCTGGTCAAAATCGACGGAAAGAAGCTCACCAAGGTGAGCGAGGTCGAGGTTGGAGCCCTTCCCGAGGGCGCTGTGTGGAGTCCAGACGGTAAATGGCTTTATGTCGGCAACTTCCTGGATAAGAACATCTCGGTGTTGAAGGTCGAGGATGGCAAGCTCGTCGACAGCGGAGTAAAGATATCTCTGGCCGGTGCTCCTGCGTCCATGCGTGGCCCGGTGAACTGACAGTAGATTTTTGCCTTCCCATTTCGAGGGCTCCCAGCTACCTCAAAAGGTGCTAGGAGCCCTCGTTGAGTTTGATCGCCTAAACCCTATTGACAATCATCGGCGAATGGATTAGTTTGGTGGCTCAAACTTAGTGCGGTTCCAAGAATCCGATGTAGGGAGATCGTCGTCCCTCTCGGTATTATGTTGCATAGTGGAAAAGGAGATATCATGAAAAAAAGTTTGCCAAAGGTTGACGGAGATTGGGGAAGGTTCTTTCTCCTACAGCAGAACGCACTCAGGTGGGAGTTGCTCAAAACTGCAATAGAGCTCGGCATCTTCGACCTTACCGTCGAGGGCAGGACATCGGAGGAGATCTGCGATAGGCTATCCCTCCACAGGGGCAACTCGGAGCTGATGTTGAACGGTCTGGTGGCTCTTGGGTGTCTGTCGAAAAAGGGTGACCTATACGCCAACACCGCCCTTGCCGACGTCTTTCTGGCCTCCGGCAGAGATACGTCCCTGGGTGAATCCCTCCTGTTCATGGAGAAATGGATGTTGCCGGTTTTAAACGGTGGGCTTAAGGATTTGGTCAAGAACGGTCCCAGGGAGAGAAAGGATATCGTTGACCCGGCGGTCTGGGAGATGGGAGCACGCATAAACGTCAATCATTCGAGATGTGGCCGTGCCCAGTTTATAGCGGATAGGATTTCGGAGCTGCCGGAGTTTCCGTCCTTTAATCGGATGTTGGACCTTGGGGCGGGGCCTGGGATTATAGCGCTGGCGATAACCGCCGCCCATCCATCGGCCCAATGCGTGGCGCTGGATCAGCCTCCTGTCAGCAAGGTGGCCGAGGAGGTCATAGGCGAATACGGCATGGAGGACCGCATGACGGTAATAGGTGGGGACTACATGACCGACGACTTTGGGACGGGGTTCGACCTCATCATGGCCAATTTCACGCTGAACTTCTATAAGGACGATCTCGGCGGGCTGATGGCTAAGGTCCGAGGTGCGCTGAATCCAGGCGGGGTGTTTATGGTCATGTCCGACGGAGTGAGCCTCGACGGGACAGGGCCGGCGGACAGCGTCCTGAGCTGGCTGCCCACGGCCTTGCAGGGCGACGATCTGGCGATAAAAACGGGTCATATCTCCCGTGCTATGCTCGATGCCGGATTTGTCTCCACCGAGCGGAGGGTTTTTCCCGACGAGGGAGGGATGCAGGGGCACGGCCCTGTGGAGATGACCCTGGGCAGGATTGCAAGCATAGTGGACCCATAAAAATATTCTGATATAATGAGGCAGTCTCTCTTGGAGTGACTAATTTTTTTAAAGGATGTGTCTTTATGTTTTACCCCCTGGGGGTCGTGAGGATTGTTTCTGGTCGCGATTAAAGCGATCATTTAGTTGAGCTTTTCGTAAAAACTGTGGTCGTTTTGATCGCCAGATGATAATTGTCTAGTCAATCTGGTTTGCCCTTTTCTGGGCAAGTGATCGAAAAAGGAGCACACATGAAATGGAACGATATTTTTTAAGAAGAGCAGAAGGGAAAAAAGACGCCTCAAAGCTGAGAGTCTTTTTTAACGAGGTATTTAAGCCGGAAAAAGTCGGAGTCTTTGCGGAGAATCTCTTGCTTCACTTTCCAAAGATGAAGGATAGGTACTGGTTTATAGCAGAGGAGAAAAGCAGTGGTGAGATTGCAGCTGCCTGTGCTCTTTTGCCCTGGCAGTGGAAAATGGACAATATCACTGTAAAAGTAGCGGAGATGGGAATTGTCGGAACGGGCGAGAGCCATCGTCATCAGGGATTGATGCGTCGTCTCCGGTCTGAGCTGATGGGCGTAGTGAAGTCTGAGGGATATGAGCTGGTGGGTATTCAGGGGATCCCTGGTTTTTACGATAAACTGGGTTTTCGTTATGCTCTTCCGTTGTGTTCCCATATAGACTTGCCTCTCCATTCTGTCGTGCCTGATGTTCCTGAGGGTTTTTGTGTTCGTCCCGCTAATATGGACGATATCCCTTTTCTGATGGAAGAAGAGGCTCTCTTCTCGTCCGCTAATTTCATATCTACCTTCAGAGACGGAGATGATTGGGCATATCTGCTGTCCGATGGTCAGGTAACAGAGTATGGGTCGGATTTTTTCGTTTTTTCCAACTCAGATGGGGATAAGGGCTATCTTCGTATATCCAGACAGGGATTTGGAAGCGGTCTTATCGTAAGTGAGGCAAGTGAGACTATGTCTCATAGTCTGGCAAGAGCTGCTCTGTCCCATTGTCGACGTCTTGCTGATGAAAGAGAGAAACCGTATATAAGACTTGATCTTCACCCCGAAGCTCCTCTGTCAAAGATCGCTATAGCGTCTGGAGCGTCCAGCGATGAGACGTATGCCTGGCAGATTTACATACCTGATATCCTGTCTCTACTGAATAAAATGTCTCCTGTTCTGGAAAAGAGGATCTCCGATGGTCCTTTCAGGGCTTATTCAGGAAAAGTAAAACTGGATTTATTTGACGAATCTGTCGATATCCTGTGGGAAAAAGGTCATATTACGAAGATATGCTCTGGCGATAACTCTGAGAGCGATGTCCATTTTTGTGTCCATAGAGAGCTTTTCCCGGCTCTTTGTCTGGGACATAGATCATGGAGAGAGTTGCGAAAAAATCGTCCTGATATCTTTCCTGCTATGGCTCATGTAGGGCCTAGGGTTAACAGGGTATCAGATATAACAGGGCAGTTTGTAGACCAGCTTTTTCCACCTAAACGTTCCTGGATATATGAACAATATTAATATAACGACAAAGGAGAGGAGAATCCTTAGAGGGTTCTCCTCTCCTTTGTAGGCTGTACCAGTCAATAAGAGCTACCAGGTACATGAAGCCACCGGATATTCAACAGTGTGTGATGTCCTTGCTCCATGCATGGTTATAGGGATACACGACTAGATATTTTTAATGTCCTGCGACGGAGGCGCTCCGAAAAGCCGTTTGTATTCTCGGCTGAACTGGGAGGGGCTTTCGTATCCCACCTGAAAGGCCGCCGTCGCCGCGTCGATATGGTCGGCCAGCATGAGCCTTCTTGCCTCGTTCAGCCTGAGTCTCTTCTGAAACTGTAGAGGGCTCATCGCGGTGACGGAGCGAAAGTGATGGTGGAAGGTGGACTGGCTCATGCCGGCGTAGGAGGCTAGGTCGTCTATCTTTACTGGGGCCGCAAAGTTTTTCCTGAGCCAGTGTATGGTGCTCGCTATGCGGTTGCTGTGGCTTCCCGCCGTGACCATCCGTCGCAGCTTCGGCCCCTGTTCACCTGTGAGGATACGGTAGAATATCTCCCGTTTGATCAAGGGGCCAATCACGGTGATGTCCTTCGGGGAGTCAAGGAGGTCTATCAACCGCCTAAAAGCCTCCAGCACCGGTTCCGACGCCTCGCTGACCTCTATCCCCTTATCCGACGTGCCGGAGCTTGAGTGGGATGATTCGACCTCCAGTATCAACTGGGCGATGGCCTTCCTGTCCAGCTCAAGGGTTAGCCCAAGATAGGGCCTTTCCTCGCTTGCCTCCAAAATCTGGGCTACCACCGGAAGATCGACCGACGTTATCAAAAAATGCCTGTCGTCGAACAGATAGCTTTCCTCGCCGAGAAACACCCTTTTTCGTCCCTGGGCTATGAGGCATACGCTGGACTCCATGGTGTAGCTCAAGGGCTCTGTGGGGCGGTCTCCCCTTATCAGGACAAATCCCGGTATCCCCGTCTCCAGTCTGCTTGACCCCTCGGTCCAGCGCCCGACTCTATCCGCTAGTTCCATCTGAATTTCCTCTATCCTCTTCATCCTGTCTCCTCGCCCTCCCTGGCTCTCCGTGTTTTTGTCGCCTCAAGATATGTCTATTTGACGTTAAAATCAAGCGTATATTGCGGACTGTAGCAGGATCAGGCAAGGAACTTACAGCATCTGTATATCCACTAAGCAAGTGGTTGGTGTATAAAAACCTCAAAGAGCGAAGGGCGATATTACGATAGGTCGTCCTTTTGGGCATTACACGATTGAATACCAAAACTCCATATCCCAGTTCACCGTCACGAGCGGGTCATCCTTCATGAACTTTCCTCTGTTATCAAAGGTGGATATGATCTCGCCGAGACCGATACTGCTGGTCGTAGGGGAGAACGCCCATTCCCGTTATTTCAGCGAGGACGTCTATTCCCAGGCGTCGGAGCCCAAGGAGCTCCTAGTCGTGGCTGGCTCTAACCACGTGGACCTCTACGACAGGACCGACGTGATCCCCTTCGATAAGCTGGAGAGTTTTTTTAAGGGGAGTTTTTGACATGGATCAAGCTAAAAGTTTATTTTTTAAGGGATAGGGGGTTATATTATGAGCGATAGAAAGGTTTTGGTCGCCTTTTTCTCGGCCACCGGCGTTACCGCAAAGATAGCGGAGAAATTGTCCGTCACGGTCGGTGGAGATCTGTTTGAAATAGTCCCGACGGAGCCATACAGTGACGATGAGCTTAACTGGCACGATGTCCAAAGTCGTAGCTCTCTGGAGATGAACGATCCGACCTCCAGGCCCGGTATCGCCGGTGTGGTCGACGATATGGAGGGATACGGATCTGTATTTATAGGGTTTCCTATATGGTGGTACGTGGCTCCCAGGATAATACAGACCTTTTTGGAGAGCTACGATTTCTCCGGCAAGAAAGTTTTCCTGTTCGCGACCTCCGGGATGAGCGGTATGGGCGACACTGAAAAGGTGCTTCGTTCATCCTGTCCCGATACCACGATATGGGGCGTAGGAAAACGGTTTAGCTCCTCTGCGTCGACCCAAGAGATCGAGCGATGGGTAGGAGGCCTGGATTTTTAAGTTGCACATGTCAGCGCATTATCGATCGGAAGTTTGTCCTCCTCCACGATGGACATTAGTTTGACAAGACTAGTATAAGCGACTAAAATAAAGCGACACTAGTGTCGCTTTATTTTAGTCGAGGGAGGTGGATTTGGGTGCCGACAAAAGGTGAAAACACTAAGGCGTTCATAAAG
>CAYNAN010000033.1:0-3379 GCA_964395085.1 uncultured Synergistaceae bacterium | reverse complement strand
AGGGAGGTGGATTTGGGTGCCGACAAAAGGTGAAAACACTAAGGCGTTCATAAAGCATAGGGCTAAGGATTTGTTTTCCGATAAAGGATATGCCGGAGTGACGATGAAGGACATCTGTGACGCTTGCAATTTGAGTCGTGGTGGGCTGTACCGGCACTATGGCTCAACCAAGGAAATCATGCTCGAGATATTGACCGACGATAAAAACGAAAAGAAGGTTTTGTTGGAACGTTCCTTCGGGGAAGAGATTCCTGCCGTAAGGTTGCTGGATGGCTTTTTCGACATGATAAAGGCCGATATTTTCGGTGGAGAAAATAGATTCTACTTTGTAATCCACGAGTTTGCCTTTGTCGAATCCGACCAGGACGACTACATGAACGATAGATTTAGAGCGGCGGTTGAGATCCTCTCCATGTTGCTGGATTACGGCAAAAAAACTTCGGAATTTAAGGACTTTGGCTCCGAGGAGGTAGCCACTCATATCGTTTTTTTCGTGGATAGCATCGTAACATCATCTGTCTCGTTGCGTCTGTCAGGCGATCTTATCGATAAACAGCTCAATATAATTAAGGAAATGGTGATAAAAAGTGAGTTCTAATAACTTCATGGCCATCGACCTACAGACATGGCCTTTGGCACAGATGTTTTACTACTATACGGAGATGGCCCCTACGACCTACAGCGTAAACGTATCAATGGACGTTACAACACTGAGGACGACCTTGAAGGCTAAGGGAATAAAGTTTTTTCCGGCCTATCTGTATCTTGTGACGAAGGCTATCGCAAAACAGCCGGAGCTGCGGATATCGAAGCGGGACGGCGTCCTTGGATATTGGGACTTTCTTACGCCTGCATATCCTCAGTTTCATCATGACGATAAGACGACGTCCTTGCTCTGGACGGAGTATTGTGACGACTTCTCGCAGTTTTATGGTGGGTACATGGAAGATACGGCTCGATATGGAAACAGCCATGGTATCCTTTCCGCTAAGGGCATTCCCCCTGCAAGTGCGTATATCGTCTCCTGTATCCCTTGGTTTACGTTCAACAGTTTTTCCCTTCATAACCACGGTATAAAGGACTACTTTTTCCCCTCCCTTGAAGCCGGTGCTTTCTGTGAAGAGGATGGAAAGATATCTATGCCTCTCTCTATTACGGTGCATCATGGAACTACGGACGGATACTGCCTGAAGATTTTCTTTGAGGAACTACAGCGTTCGATGGATAACCCTATGGAGTGGCTGTGTCTCTAAAAGAGGCCCCGGCCTGGCTAGTGGGGCCCCTTTTATCCGGTAAATCTATATTCACAACTCAAATGTCGATCTTTACCTCGAAGTCCAGTCCCTGTAGGATCTCCCTCGTGCTGTTGGCGACGATTTTGAGGTCGTTTAGGTTGGGCCTGTCGGAGATGTCTCCCATTTTTCCTTTTTTGCTGCCCTCGTCCCATCCATGGAACTTTCCCGGCGTGTACCATTCGTCCAGGACGAGAAATCCGACGTGCTCGAGGAACTGAGCCATGTATTTCCCCGCTACGTAGCCCTCCTTCACCCCCGTATGGATTCCTCCGAAGGTGCAGAATACCACCCCGAACTTTCCAGGTTTTCTTGGCGCACCTATGGGCCTTGTCCCTCCTCTGTACCGGTCCATTGTGTTGCCGATGAACTTCTGGACCGGAAGAGGGGGTATCCATCTGTAGGACGGCGCTCCCATGAACACCAAGTCGTAATCGTAAAGCTCGACCTCCAGATTCTCCTCTATCCTCACCTTGTTCACGGAGATCTCCCTGTCCACCAGGACTGTCTCGATGGTGTCGGCCACATTCTTCGTGTTGCCCCCGGCGCTCCAGTACAATATTAGGCTTTTCATTTCCTTTTTCCTCCTTGATCGACAGATCGTTTTACCGTAACTATCGGAGAGGATAGTCCTTTGTGATCAGAGCGGCATGTAATATATTGACGGCGACCAGCACAATTTTGACATATGGGGGCTTTTTATGGACGATAGCCTGTTGAGGTTTAACGACATGTCCTTTCCCGTCTGCATACTGGAGCACGTGAAGCCGATGCCCGGACTTCTGTTCGAGCCTCACCTTCATGAAAACCACATCCAGCTGTTTTATTTTACGGAGGGTAGGGCCAGAATACACTGCGATCAGACCGCATATGAGGTAGGGGCCTCTGACATCCTTATGGTCAACAAGGGGGAGCTTCATTATGGGGAGGGGCTTTCCGGCGAAGTCAGTTATCTCGTTTTCAGGGTAAATTTGAAGATGCTCTCCTCATGCGGAGTTCAGAGGCTTGAAGAGGTATATATTTCCCCTCTTTTGGATGGTCTTTTCAGATTTCGCAACGTTATCGATGGAGAAGTCGTTCCCGAGATCCTGGATATGATCGTGAGGCTTTGTCTGGACCGTCGGGATGGGTACGAGCTGAGGATACTGGGAGGACTTTTCGATCTCCTGGGAGAGCTCTTCCTCAACCACGGAGGCGAGGCCTGTGTCCTACAGGATGCGGAGAGACTCATGAAAAGAAGAAAGGCTTTGGCCAACGTTTTCGACCACATAGAGAGGAACGTCTCGGAGCGTCTGTCCCTCTCGACTCTGGCTGACCTGGCCCACATGTCGGAGGGACATCTGTGTCGCACTTTCAGGAAGAGCACTGGAAGGACCCCTGTGGAGTATATAAACCGCGTGAGGATAGAGAGGGCGGTGGCACTCTTGAATCGTGGCGGATGCAACGTCACGGAAGCGGCTATGTCGGTAGGCTTCGATGACGTCAGCTATTTCTCACGGGTATTCAAAAGGTACATGGGAAGGTCGCCCAGGAGTTACATCAAAGACGATAGGCGTTATTTTCTGTAGCGGGACGACCCCCAGTGTCTTGCCGACTCAATCACTAAGGAGTGAGGAGGGGTCTTTTTAATGTAGTCTCATGTATAGCAGGGGGTAATTATTCCCCTGTTCGTCATGGTCAGTTCTTCTGTAGACCTTAAACCCCATATGCTCGTAAAATCCTTGCGCGAGTGGGTTCTGTTCGTTTACGGCTAGCTCATTGATCGAGTAGGTCTTGATCCCGTACTCAATCAGTTTTTTACCTAGTCCCTTTCCTCTCTCCTCGCTTGAGATAAACAACATCTCGAGCTTTTGTCCGTCAATTCCCATGAAGGCGACGGGAAGTCCGTTCTCACCCTTCGCGACAATCAGGTGTGGTATATCTCCTATCGCCTGTGGAATGTATTTTTTGATGGCCTCTATTTCGTTATCCGATAAAAACAGGTGCGTTGCCCTTACGGATTTTTCCCATACCTCTAACAGCAACTCTGTCAGAGACGAAGATCTTTCTCCTGCTTTGACTTCAACTATTTTCATGTTTCCTCCGTT
>CAYNAN010000032.1:0-23745 GCA_964395085.1 uncultured Synergistaceae bacterium | reverse complement strand
GTCAACAGGTCAACGTAAAGAAACGTAAAAAGAGCGGCCCCACTTTATATTCGAGGGGCCGCTCTCAGTCGCTTCCTCTCCTGGATCTCATCCAGGAGGAGCCTAGGGACACCAACGCCATAAGCAGAAAGAACACGGTTATAGGCCTGGTCCAGAGGAACTCCAGCCCCCCTTGGTACATCAGCACCGATCTACGGAGGTTGCTCTCCGCCATGGGGCCTAGTATTACCGCCAGGATGACAGGTGAGGACGGAATCTCAGCCTTCTGCATCAGATAGCCTACGACCCCAAATCCCAGGGCGACCCACAGGTCGAACACGCTGTTGTTCATGGAGTAGGCTCCAACGATAGAGAGGGACATAACTATCGGAATTATCACCTGCTTGGGTATCTCCACCACACGGCAGAAGAGCCTTACGCCCACGAGGCCTAGTATCAACATCAGGAAGTTGCCGACCAACATGGAGGCGAAGAGGCCGTAAACCACGTCGGCGTTTTTCGTGAAGAGCAGCGGCCCAGGCTGCAGGCCCTGTATGATCAGGGCTCCCAGCATCACAGCCGCCACAGCGTCCCCAGGGACCCCTAGCGTCAACAGAGGGACCAGAGCCCCCCCTGTTACCCCGTTGTTGCCGGCCTCCGGTGCGGCGATTCCCTCGGTAGACCCTTTGCCGAACGTCTCTCTGTTTTTAGAGGACCTACGGGCCTCGTTGTAGGTTACGAAGGCGGCTATGTCGGCGCCTGCCCCCGGTATGGACCCTATAACGGTCCCGATGAGGCCGGATTTTATCATTACCGGCATGAGCTCCATCGTTTCCTTGAAGGAGACGATTCCTCTCTTGAAGGCGGTTTTTATTTTATCCCCCGGCACAAAGGCCTCCATCTGGACGAAGGTCTCCGAGAGGGCGAACAGCCCTATGAGTACCGGTATGATGGAGAAGCCGTTGTACAGGTGCATCTGGCCGAAGGTGAAACGGGGATAGCTTGTTACAGGATCGAGACCTACCGTGGCTACCAGCAGGCCTAACATCCCGGCAAGAAGACCCTTGGCGGGGTGTTTCCCCGATATTGAGGCTATTATAGAGAGTCCGAAAAGGGCTAGAGCAAAGTATTCAGGTGCGCCAAACTTTAGGGCGAACCTCGCCAGTATGGGAGAAAACAGTATCAGTATGACCGTGCTTATGGTTCCCCCTACAAACGAGGCTATGGCCGAAATGCTGAGAGCCTTGGCGGCCTCCCCTTTTTGGGCTAGGCTGTGTCCGTCCAGAACCGTGGCAGCCGCCGCTGGGGTTCCAGGGGTTTTGAGGAGTATCGCCGAAATAGAGCCTCCGTATATGGCTCCTATGTAGATGCCCACCAGCAGTACCAGTGCTTTGGTGGATTCCATTCCGAAGGTGAGAGGAAGCAGCACCGCTACTCCCATGGTGGCTGTCAGCCCAGGAAGGGATCCTATAGCTATCCCTCCTGTGACCCCGAAGAAAAGAAAAGGGAATACGTCGAGCGAGAGGGCCGTTCCAAGCCCTTTCAGAATTAGTTCGGTCATGTCCTTAGCCTCCTAGAGGAAGAATATCCCCTCCGGAAGGGGAACCATCAACAGCTTGTAGAACACCCAATATATGATGAGGCTCACGGCTGGAGGGAGAACGATCAAGGTCATGGGTCTCCTCACGCCGAAAAGGGCCAATATAATCAAGTTGAATATCATCGTCGATATGATAAAGCCTAGCGGTTCGATAGCTACGGCGTATGAGGCTATGGCCGCTATTCCTGCAAAGGTGCGTATCAGGCCTTTTCTTGGGGTCTTCTCTGCCGTCTCCTCGTTGCCCTTTAGTCCACCTGCAACGACCAAAGCCGATATAGCTACCATGACCAATGCCACTATGCGAGGGAAGAAGGTGGCTCCTAGGTAGTTGTCGGTGATCAGGGTTTGGTCGAACTTAGTGGTATGAAAAAAAGCGGTCGCCCCAAGGGCCATAAATAAAGTTCCTGCTATGGTGTCGTTCCTTTTCATCTTTTACCTCCAAAAGAGGTGGGGCGGTAGCCCCACCTCTTTATGTTTATTTGCCCTGCTGGGCTTTGATGGCTTCCACTATGGCGGTGAGGCCCGATGAGTCGCTTTCCATGAACTGTCCGAACTGGGCCGAGTCCATGAGCCTGATGCCGAGCTTTCTCTTCTCCATGAAGTCCTGGAACTCAGGATCCTGGACGGCCTTGGTGAAGGCCTCCTCCAGGGTGGCTCTGACCTTTTCGGGAGTGCCTTTAGGTACGGCCAGACCTCTCCAGGTTCCGGTGACTATGGGGTAGCCCTGTTCGGTCATGGTAGGAACCTCGGGAAGTCCCTCAAGCCTGGCGTCGGAGCAGACCCCAAGGGCCTTTAGCTGACCGGCCTGGATCTGGGATATGGCCTCTCCGGGGTTGACCATGGTGAAGTCGACGTGGCCTCCCATTACAGCCGGAATCGCCTCGGCCGCACCGTTGTAGGGAATCTGGTTGAAGGTCACGTCCTGGTTCAGCTCCAGCGCCAGGAGATAGAAGTTTGGTTTTGCGGTGCTGCCGAACTTTACGTTGGCCGATCCAGCCTTGGCCGCCTCTATCAGTTCGGCCACCGAGGTGTACTTAGAGTCGGGACGGACCAGCACTATGGCTGGATCCTCGTTTACCAGGGCCACAGGGGCGAAGTCGCTCGGTTTTACCTGGGCGAGGCCCATCTGATAGAGCCAGGCTATCTCTCTGGTTACCATGGTTACGGTGTAGCCGTCCTTTTTGGACATGGCTCCTTCGGTCATACCAACCGCTCCGCTTCCTCCGGCTTTGTTGATTATGACCACCGGCTGGCCGAGGTACTTCTCCGCCACCGAGGCCAGGCTCCTGGCCACAGCGTCCGTTCCTCCTCCGGCGGAGAAGGGGACTATCAGCTTGACGTTCTTGGCCGGAAATTCCGCTGCGTTGGCCGCTACGGCGCATACGACAAGGGCAAGTACCGCTAAGATGGTTGTCAGTCTCTTCATGTTTCTTGATCCTCCCTGTATGTTTTTTTATCCGGCTGGGCCGGTGAGTGCCTGTGTTATCTCTGGACCCGCCCGGAGGCGTCTCCCCCTGCAAGGGTCAGTACGTCCTCTTTGGACACCAGGTTGAAGTCGCCGTAGATGGTGTGTTTCAACGCCGAGGCTGCCACTGCGAACTCCAGGGCCTCTTTGGGATCCTGGAACGAACGTAGGCCGTGGATCAGTCCGGCGCCGAAGGAGTCCCCTCCCCCTATGCGGTCCACTATAGGGGTTATGTCGTATCTTGCGCTGAAAATAGGGGCCTTATCCCTCTGGGCCAGCATGGCGGACCAGCCGTTATGGTCGGCGCTGTGGCTCTCCCTGAGGGTTATGGCGAGGGCCTTCAGGGAGGGGTAGGTATCGAGTACCTTGGCCGCTAAGGCGGCGTAGCCCTCTCGGTCCAGCTTGCCCTTGGATACGTCCCAGTCCGCTTTGACCCCCAGGCTCTTTTGGCAGTCCTCCTCGTTGGCTATGGCCACGTCCACGTAGCGAACTATCTCGGTCATGACCTCTACCGCCGATTTGCCCCATTTCCAGAGCTTTTTCCGGTAGTTAAGGTCGCAGGATACGGTGATGTCTCGTTCCTTGCAGGCCTTGAGAGCCTCGATTGTGAGCTCCGCCGTCCCTTCCGATATGGCTGGGGTTATGCCGGTGGTGTGGAACCACTGGACTCCCTTCAGTATTGAGTCCCAGTCGAAATCCCCGGGACGAGCGGAAGCTATGGACGATCCCGCCCTGTCATAGACCACCTTGGAGGGTCTGCAACAGGATCCAGTCTCGGCGTAGTATATCCCCACCCTATCTCCGGCCCTCTCTATGAGTGACGTGTCCACGTTGTGACGACGGAGCTCTGCGACACAGCTGTCCCCTATAGGGTTGGAGGGAAGGGCGGTCACGAATGAGACGTCCTCTCCGTAGTTCGCCAGGGACACCGCTACGTTGCTCTCCGCCCCACCAAAGGTGGCCACTAGCCTGTCGGACTGGAAAAACTTTTCCCTGTCCGGCGGTGACAGTCGAAGCATTATCTCTCCGAAGGTGACTATGGAGGACATGTTATCGGTTCCCCCTTATGGCGGCGATTTTATTGACTATGTTTCTGGCGGTTGATTCCACCAGGTCCATGTTTCCAGAGATCCCACCAGGGCTGGTCAGGGCTCCCCCCATTCCCACGGCGAAGGCTCCGGCGGCGAACCATTTGTCCAGGTTATCCTCCGAGACCCCGCCGGTGGGCATTATCCTCGCGTGTGGCACCGGTCCCCTCACCGCCTTTATGAAAGAGGGTCCTAGGACCTCTCCCGGGAAGGCCTTCACCACCTCAGCCCCCAGCTCCATGGCCCTCAGCAGCTCTGTTACGGTGCCTATCCCCGGCATGCAGGGAACACCGTAGCGGTTGCAGGTGGATATGACCGACTCGGACAGAGCCGGTGATACGATAAACTTTGCCCCTGCCAGGATACATGTTCTGGCTGTTTCGCCGTCGAGGACCGTGCCAGCCCCCAGAATAGGACCCTCAATAGACGAGAGTTTCTCAAGGATCCCCACCGCCCCTGGGACCGTCATGGTTACCTCTATGGCTCTGATACCCCCTTGGTACACCGCGTTCGACAGCGCCATACCCTGTTTTGCGTCCTTTGCCCTGATAACCGCCACGATTCCCGATTCGCCTATTGCCCTCAGGATATCGCCCTTGCCCTCCGGCATGGTCATCTTCCTCCTTCTGCTTGGTCTGTTCCGTCTATAAGCTGTGAGATTCTCTCCGCCGCTTTTTTGACCGCCTCTCCCAGTGAAGGGACATCTCCTTCGTCCAGTCGATAGGCCGGAATGGAGATGCTTATGGCCCCTATGGGGCGGTGTTCCCCCCTTAGGATGGCCGAGCCTATACACCTTATGCCTTCCTCGTTTTCCTGGTTTTCCCAGCCGTACCCCCTGAGCCGTATATCGTCCAAAAGGTCCTCCAGCTTTTTCCTTGTGGAGATTGTAGCAGCGGTCTTTTTCTCGAAGGTCGCTTTATCCAGATAGCTATCAAGGTCCTCTTTTTTCATCTCCGCCAATATGGATCGCCCGGCTGCGGTGGTGTGGAGACAGAGCTCCGCCCCTATGCGGGATCTCATTCCGACAGGATGGGGACTCTCCAGCTTGTCGACGTAGTAGGCGGTGTCTCCGTCATAGGCGGTCAGGTGAACCGTCTCTTTTGTCGCCTCCCACAGCTTTTTTATCACCGGATGGGCTAGGTGGGGCAACACCGATCTGGCCCTAAACGAGTCTGACCAAAAAAGAACCGCTGGGCCTATGGAATATCCTCCGTCATCGCCCTGGACGACGACGTTTTTTCTCCCAAGGGTCTGGAGTATCCGGTGTACCGTGGCTTTGGGTAGATCAGTTCCCTCCGCTATATCGGTGATGCCGGTCCTTCCACTGGTCCTTGCCATGTGATCCAGCACAGCGAGGGCTCTCTCCAGGACCCGGATTCCTCCGTTTTCGGACATGTGGTTTCACCTCTTGATATCAAAATTTATCTGATGGAACAAATAAAGAATATCCTCCCGATGTTGTTCCGTCAAGAGTTTATCTGTTTCGCCCTACAAAAAAAGCGAAAGCCTTGAGGCTTTCGCTTTAAGCCGCTACTTCGCGGTTCCGACTCCCTGGCATAGCTCCAGGGTCTCGCCGTCAGGTCCCTTAAAAAACAGTATTACCCCATCCTGGAACGGTCTGGGGGATATCCCAGATAGGTCTATTCCCCTTGAGTTCAGCTCCTCTATTGCCGTCGACATATCGTCGACGGAGAAGGCCAGATGGATAGATCCGTTGTGAGAGAAGGGTTCGTCCTTTTGGATCAGCTCGAAGGTGGTGGGGCCAGCCTTGATGAAGGCGATGCTCAACCCCTCTAGCTCTACTCTGTGGCTGAGATCACATCCCAGCCCGGAAACGTAGAAGTCCAACGATCTGTCCAGGTTAGACACCCTCAATCCGACGTGGGCGGACCTCATTCCTCTTTTCCCTTGAGCAGATTTCTGCCGATGGAGTAGGCCCTGCCTATTTCCTCCCCAAGGCCGTAGTATTTGCCGTAGCCTGGCATGAATATAATAGGCTTTACCATGTCAGGATCGGGGCGACCCTGTTGATCCAGGCAACTTTCGTCGACCAGGCATGCCACTACCTCCCCTATAAACTGTACGTGGGATCCGATCTCTACGGTCTGGATCAGTCGGCACTCCATGGATATGGGGAATTCCTCCACTGTCGGGGCGTCCACGCAGGTTCCCCTCGTGGCTGTGAGTCCTGTCAGGGCGAACTTGTCCTCGTCGCGTCCGGAGATCGTCCCGAAGAGGTCAGCCTCCGCAACGAACCTCTCCGACGGTATGTTGACAGTGAAGGCCTTTCTCTCCTCTATCGCGTGATAGGTATGCCTTTCCCTCCTCACCGATACCGCTATGGTCGGCGGAGTGGAGGCGCATACCCCTCCCCATGCGGCCGCCATAGCGTTGGCCTTCCCGTTTGAATCGTAGGTTCCCACTATGAGGTCCGGTGCTGGATAAAGAGGGGTGTGAGTTCCTATGTCTACCTTCATATTGGTCTCTCCTCTCGCTTAGCGGCTGTGCCGCGGTTTGTGTTTCCATTGTACTGCTCATATAATGATATCAGGGTTTTGTGTTTAGGTTGGAACGTTTTTCGGAGGAGCTTGAGAGAGGAGCGATAGCATGTCTGTCCAAGGTTTTACCCGTAGCATGTTGAGGTTCGCGCTGCTTACCCTTACGGTGATCATCTGTTCAGTCTCGTTCCTGGGCAGCGCTTCTGGCAAAGAGGTTTTTTTAGTGGCGAGCTATCATCATGGTGACATGTGTGGGCAACCTCAGTACGAGGCTGCGCTCGAGGCTTTGAGGCAGAGCGGGATTACCGGCCTATCCTTCAGGGGATACTATCTTGACTCCCGCCGCCGTACGGCCCAGGAGATAGATAAGGATGTAGAGGCCATTATCGAGGATATAAGGGATCTCAAGCCCGCTTTGGTGTTGACCATAGACGATCTGGCCTTTGCTAAGCTCTACAGGGAGGTACTAGGCCACAGGGATATGTTTTTAGTCTTCACAGGGCTAAACCGCTCCGTAGAGGAGTATAACTCTGTGGCTCCATTTTTGGACGATTCTGGCAGACCGAACAGGAACATCACCGGTGTTTTTGAATATCTTTTCATGAGGGAACAGATGGAGATGCTTGAGGTCCTCCTGGAGCGGCCTTTGAACAAGGTGGCGGTGATTTACTCCCAGGATCCGGTCGGCCTCATATTGAAGGATCAGATAAAAGGCGAGCTTGGGGCAAGCCCCTATAGGGACAAGGTCCAGTTTTACGGGGTAGGCAGCTACGATGAGGTTATAGAGGTCGCTAAAACCGTTGGAACGGACGAGAACGTCGACGGATGGATCCCTGGGACGATGTCCATAGGAAATGGTTCTGGAGGGTATATGACCATGGCCGAACTCGTGGAACCTATGACGTCGCTTATATCTAAGCCCGATCTGGCCCTTAACTCCTCCTTCACCGGACTGGGTTTCTACGGTGGGGTCAGCGTCGACTTCTACCAGATGGGCTTCCAGGCAGGTCTTATGGCTGCTAGGCTTCTCAAGGGACACCCCATAGGGGATATCCTTATCGAGAACGCAAGGTCCTCCATAATAGCGGTGAACAGGGGACGTCTGGCCGAGCTGGGGATACCTCTCTCTCAGGAGCTGTCAGGCTTGGTCGACCTGTTTTTAGACTGATGGATTTTATCGGGTCCTTCTTATTCCCCATGGCCTCGGGGTATGCTCTGTTCCTGTGGGGCCTTTCGGTTATGATATATCGCTCCAGGAGAAGCCTGTACTTCCTCTTGGGGGGGTGGTTTATGGCCTGCGTTGCTAGGGCGATCGACCTTCCCTCTGAGGTTGAGACGATGGTTTATTCCCTTTTCATGGCGATATGCTCCTGTTTTATCCTCAGCGTATTGAGAGGGGGGCGTTGGACAGGTTGGACCTCGTTGGTTGGATCGGTATGTCTGTCCTTTCCCGGATACCTTTACCTGGGTGGGATCGCTATGTCTTTTGCGGGATTGGGCCTGTTTTTGAAGGGGGCGGAGGATCGACGCGACCGCAGGGCTTTGAACCTGATGGGGGCCATGTTGGTGTCGGAGGGTGTTTACGTGCTTGTATCCCCTATATGGTCCCTTTCGGGGAGCATCCCTCTGCTGGTTCTCCTGTCATGCGTGGGATATCTGATGCACTCTCTTTTCTCCGATGGGGCTGTGTCGCCTAGGGTTAGATCGGTGCTCAGGGTAGGTCTGATATCCTTCTCCATCCTCTCTTTTTTGGGGATTGGATTGATACAGAGGATGGAGGAGGATTTCAGGAAGGGGCTCTTAAGGGAGGGGTACCGACGCCTTGAGATGACGAAGGGGAAGTTCGTCTTCTTCGAGATGATGGGGGTCGCCATGGCCAAGACCGTGGCATCCGATCCCATCGTCCTATCGGCATTCTCCGGTGAGGGAGTCAACTCGGACATCCAGCTCAGGATAGTTAACAGAAGGCTGGGCGCCAGCATAGTTTATCTGCTGGATAGGTCTGGAGATGTTATAAGCGCATCCGATCCATCCCTCAGGGGGCAGAATTTCGCCTTCAGACGTTACTTTGCCCAGGCTATCTCAGGTCAAAACGGGCTTCTCTACGCTATGGGATCCGTTACAGGCAAGATCGGAGCCTACTTCTCCCGTCCTCTGATGGATTCCTTCGGTCAGGCTATCGGGGTCGTCGTAGTTAAGATGGACCTTGAGCCGGTTTTCGGCGAGGTGTTCAGATCGGACAGTATATTCATGTCCAGAGAGGGTCAGATACTCATGGGGCCTTCCGACGTTCAGGAGCTGGAGTCCAACTATCTCTCCGTCTCTATGCCCCTTCCCGGCGTGTGCTGGAGTCTGACAAAGCTCATTCCTGTAGGGGTTCTTACGAGATACACCCGCATACTGATCTACTTTTATATTCTTCTGTCCGCTGTGGTCCTGCTGATCCTTTTTCGATACGTCCAGAGGGAGCAGCTTATAGGGGAGCTTCAGAGGGAAGTCCAGGACAGGCAGGCGGCGGAGGAGTCGGAGAGAAAAGCCAGGGCCGAGGCGGAGGAGGCCAACAGGGCCAAGAGCGGTTTTTTGGCCAATATGAGCCACGAGATAAGAACCCCCCTTAACGCGGTCTTGGGCATGGCTGGGTTACTCTTGGATACGGATCTGGACCAGAGGCAGAGCCACTACGCCAGGATAATAAAGACCAGCGGAGAGTCCCTTCTGGGTCTGATCAACGATATACTCGATTTCTCCAAGATAGAGGCCGAGAAGATGGAGCTGGAGTCGCTCGACTTTGACCTTCAGGCCCTTCTGGAGGACGTGGTGGAGATGCTGTCCCAGAGGGCTGAGGAGAAGGGAATCTATCTCGATTATATTCTCGACAGGAACGTTCCTCGCTTTCTCAGAGGAGACCCGGTGCGGATTCGACAGGTTTTAGTGAATTTGGTTGGAAACGGGGTGAAGTTCACCTCTCAGGGAAGCGTTAGCGTAAAGGTCTCCCTCTATAGCTCCGTTGGAGACGTTTTTAACGTTCGTTTTTCCGTGGTGGATACGGGAATAGGAATACCTATGGACAGGGCTCAGTCCCTATTCAACGCATTTGAACAGGTCGACTCGACCACCACCAGGCGATTTGGAGGGACTGGTCTGGGGTTGGCTATATCCAAGAGGCTGACCGATCTAATGGGAGGAAGGATAGGTGTTAACAGCCAGGAGGGGGTTGGCTCGGACTTTTGGCTTGTCCTTCCCATGAAGATAGCGGTGGAGGAGGTCAGGGAGGAAAGGCTCTCCAGAGAGTCGCTGATAGGCAAAAAAGTCCTTCTGGTGGACGATACCTCGGAAAACCTGCTGATCCTCTCCGAGAGGCTTGGTGGGTGGGGAATGATAACAGAGAGCTGCTCCTCTCCTCAACATGCGTTGGATATCGTCCTTCGAAATCCCCTTGGGTTCGACCTGGTCATACTGGACGTCAAGATGCCCGACATAGATGGACTCTCTCTGGCAAAATCCATAAGGGATATCTCACCTGTCCCGATGATATTTTTGTCCTCCATAGGGGATCAAGTACTACCTAAGAGGGTAAGGGATCTCGATGGATGTAGCTGGCTGATCAAACCAGCGAGGACGTCGTATCTGTTGAGGTCGATGACCTCGCTCCTTCAAAAAGGGGACAGCGCGAGATCCTCCGGATTCGACGGAAAAGGCACGGTGGATCTCAGGGGACATCTTCTTCTGGTGGAGGACAACGAGATAAACCAACAGGTGGCAATAGCCCTCCTATCCAAGATGGGGTATTCCTGCGAGGTAGCATCTAACGGCAAAGAGGCGGTGGAGATGTTCAATCCTGGGGCTTTTCAGGCCATACTCATGGACATTGAGATGCCGGTGATGGACGGGTTTGAGGCGACAGCCGCCATAAGGGAGATGGAGGCTCTTCGGCCGGAGGCAAGGATGCCGATAATAGCCATGACCGCTCACGCTATCTCCGGTTACAAGGAACGGTGTATCTCGGCGGGGATGGACGATTACGTCACCAAGCCTATCTCCCCAAAACGACTTAGGTCTGTGTTGGAGACCCTAGTCCATGGGGTGGATTTTGACGATGATAACAAAAAAGGAAGGGAGGTCCTTTCAGTGGACAGAAAGGTCGACGATGGAGATGTCTGGCAGGACCACCCTGTGTTCGATCAGGCCGATGGTCTGAACAGTGTGGGCGACGATCTGGGGTTTCTGATGGACATGTTGGTGATGTTCAACGATACCTACGGCAACAAACATCTCGAGATAAGGGATATGGCGGACAGAGGTGCTTGGGCCGAGGGTGGGGCTGTAGCTCATACTTTCAAAGGGGCCGCCGGAAACTTGGGACTTTTAAGGCTCCGTGGCTGTGCCTCATGGGCTGAGTCCTATATTAAGGGATCTATGGCGGACGGCGTGTTGGACGAGGATAAAGCCAGGAACGTCCTTCTGGTCCTGGCGAATGAGGTAGAGTCCACCTGTAGGTTTGCCGCCCAAAAGGGCTCCGAGGGGATATCGTGACGATGGGGAGGTTCGTCTCTTCTTTATTGGACAGTTGGAGACAGGTGGTGGTCCCTCTTCTGTGGTCGGTTTTTCTGATAGGCCTGCTAATAGGGATATCCCAAAAGATAGACGAATCTCTGAGAGGGTCCTACTCCGGCCTCAGCGAGACCGCCAGGGTCGGCATAAGTAGGGGACTTTCGGATCATCTGCCCGGGAGGATCGCATTCTTCGACTCCTGGGCCTCGGGGGAAAACGCCTCTTTTGACGGGAGTGACTTTGCCTCTGCTGCCGCGGTTGTAAAGTATTTTGGTCACGATGGTGGGGCTAGGCTGATCCTTGGGGCGAAAAAGGCCTCCGAGCTGATAGTTTGGTCGGGACAGATAACCAGGAGGTTCTTCCTGTGGCCTCTCTTAATCGTATCTCTTGTGGTCATGATAGGGGCCGCAGCTATGTTGTCGTTAAAGGATAGGCGTAGATGGAGGGCCATGGCCTACTTTTCATCAAGAACGTTTATCCTCTGCTCTTACTCGGTGGTCATTATGAGGATAGTGGGGGCTTTTGGAGAGGTGTGGCTTATGGGCTCAGCCGCATCGCGACTTACCGAGCTGCCTGTGACGGTTCCCCTTTGGTCCTCGATGTTGGCATCGGGGCCTCTTATATCCTCCTCCGCGTGGTTAGTGGCAGTTTTTTGTCTCTCCTGCGCTGTTGACTCCATATTTCCAGACCCATAAGATCAAAAAAGGTCACGTCCATGAGGTTTAAGGACGTGACCTTTTTTGATCTTTAAAGCCTTTTTACAACCATCGATACTCCCTGTCCTCCCCCGATACAGGCTGTGACGAGACCGATCTCCTTGTCCTCTCTGATCAGGCCGTGGACCATGGTGGCTATGAGCTTCGCCCCTGTGGCCCCTATGGGATGTCCCAGGGCGATGGCTCCGCCGTATATGTTGCACCGGTCCATGTCGAAGGGCATAGATCTGTGGACCGCCAGTACTTGGGCTGCAAAGGCCTCGTTCAGCTCTATGAGGTCCACGTCCTCTAAGGTCACTCCCGCCATGGCGAGGGCTTTAGGGGTAGAGTGGACCGGCCCCAGTCCCATGTGCCTGGGGTCCAGTGCGGCGGAGCCGTAGCCTGTTATCTCCGCCAGGGGCTTGTATCCCATGGAGGTTGCCCAGTCGCCGTCGGCTATGACCATGGCACTGGCACCGTCGCAGAGGGCGGAGCTACTTCCTGCGGTTATGGTCCCGTCCTTCGCGAAGACCGGAGGTAGTTTCGCCAGCTTTTCGATCGTGGTGTCCGCCCGAGGGATCTCGTCGGTGTCGACGATTATCTCCCCCTTTTTGCGGTCTTTTATCTTCACCGCGACTATCTCGTCGGAGAACTTGCCCAATCCTATGGCCTCCGAGGCCTTCCTGTGGCTGTTGAAGGCGTAGCTGTCCTGCTCCTCCCTGGATATGGAGTGCTCCTGTGCCAGGATCTCCCCTGTGGCTCCCATGAGCATCTCCGCCAGAGGACACATAAATCCGTCTCTGTGGAGGCCGTCGAGGACCGGCTTTTCACCCATCCTGTAGCCCCATCTGGCTCCCTCCAGCAGATAGGGCACGTTGCTGGCGCTCTCCATACCTCCCGCTATCCCCGCTTTTATGTCCCCCAGGCGAATTCTGTCCGATATCAACATGGCTGTCTTGACGCTGGAGCCGCACCTTTTGTTGATCGTGTAGGCGGGAACCGACTCGGGTATCCCTCCTCTGTACATGGCTATCCTGGCTGGGTTTGCCCCTACCCCTGCCTGCCAGCCGTTGCCCATGACGACTTCCTCTATCTGTTCAGCCGAAAGCCCTGATCTGGACGTAGCCTCCTTTATGGCTATGGCACCCAGGTCCGGGGCTGTTATCTTGGAGAATACCCCTCCGTACTTGCCTCCTGGGGTCCTGCAGGTCGCCAGTATGACCGGTCTGCCCATCAGAGGTCACATCCTTTCATGGTGGCGAGGTCCGGCGATGTGGAGAACTGGGCGGTAGTGCTCGCCTTTATATCCTCCACCGTCACCTCCGGCGCTATCTCGAACAGGGTCAGATCGCCGTCTACGAAACGGAACAGGGCGAACTCGGTCACCACCGTGTCGACCACCGCCATGCCTGTAAGCGGTAGTGTGCAGCTGGGGATGATCTTGGGTGCTCCCTTTTTGGTTACGTGGGTGGTGGCTATGATTACCCTTCTCGCTCCGGTAACCAGGTCCATAGCTCCTCCCATCCCTGGGACCATCTTGCCCGGGACCATCCAGTTGGCCAGGTTTCCGTACTGGTCCACCTCCAGAGCTCCAAGGACGGTGGCGTCCAGGTGTCCCCCTCTGATGAGGCCGAAGCTGGTGTCGCTGGCCACCAGCGATCCTCCGGGGATAATGGTGAGGCATCTGCCTCCCGCCCCTATGAACCGCCAGTCGATGGTCTCGG
The DNA here is from genome assembly GCA_964395085.1 of uncultured Synergistaceae bacterium. Taxonomy (GTDB): domain Bacteria; phylum Synergistota; class Synergistia; order Synergistales; family Dethiosulfovibrionaceae; genus Dethiosulfovibrio. The sequence continues at coordinate 10,145 of CAYNAN010000032.1, read as the reverse complement.
GCTTAGGGCCCGCTCCGACGACGCCGTTTTCCGTCTGAAAGACCACGTCCACTCCCTCCGGGATGTAGTCGGAAACCAGTGTCGGTATGCCTATGCCCAGGTTGACCACCGAGCCGTTCTCAAGGTCCAGGGCTATCCTTTTGGCTATTCTGTGTCTGATCAGCTCTTCATCAAGTACGGGTAGCATAGAAAGAGTCCCCCTTTAAGACCAGTATGTCCACCACTATTCCCGAGGTGACTATCTCGTTGGGATCCAGGTCTCCCTGTTCCACTACCGAGTCAACCTCCGCGATCACCAGGTCCGCCGCTGTTGCCATGGCTGGGTTGAAATTGCGGTTTGTGCCGTAGTAGGTCAGGTTGCCGTATCGGTCCGCCCTGTGGGCCTTTATGAGGGCCACGTCCGCCCTGAGAGGCAGCTCCAGGATGTACCTTTTCCCCTCGATCTCCATGATCTGTTTCCCTTCCTCCACAACCGTACCGACCCCTGTAGGGGTGAGGAACCCTCCTAGGCCGAATCCTCCCGCCCTGATCCTCTCCACGAAGGTTCCTTGAGGGACAAGCTCAAGCTCAAGGGTTCCCTGGTTGTACTGTCTCTGGGTCTCTTTGTTCAGCCCTACATGGGACGCAGTGACCTTCTTTACCTGTCCGTTGACCACCAGCGCTCCGTGTCCTACCCCCTCAGGGTGGCGGTCGTCGGCGTATACCGTGTCGTTTGCTATGAGGTGGAGGTCTTTCGTGCCAGACTTACAGAGGGCCTCTATCAAGGTATAGGGAACTCCCCCATAGTTGAACCCTCCTACCATCACCGAGGCTCCGTTCTTTACGTAGGAGATGGCCTCGGTCGCCGATACGACGGGCTTTATCACAGTGATAGGCATCGCGTATAACCCCTTTCTGTTAGGAGGCCGGTTCGGCCTTCAGTTTCGCTATTTTCGCCCTCTGGAAAAGGACCACCCCCGCCATCAAAGCCACCGCCAGGCCGTTGGCCATCATGGAAGGCACTATGATCAGGAACGGAAGGGCCAGCAGGGCCAGTCTCTCAAGTATGTTGATGTGGGTGAGCAGGTATCCCTGTACCCCCGACGCCAGCCCCACTATGGCTAAGAAGGCGGCTCCACAGCCGAAGGCGATCTGTAATATGTTCCCCTGGAACAGCAGATAGGGGTTGTAGACGAACATATATGGGACTAAAAATCCCGCCACCGCCACGACCAGCGCTGTGAAGCCCGTCTTCATCGGGTTTGACTTGGATATCCCCGAGGCGGCGTAGGTGGCCAGGGCCACAGGAGGCGTTACGTCGGCAAGGACCCCGAAGTACAGGCAGAAAAGGTGTGCCGCCATCATGGGAACCCCCATCTCGGCCAGGGCAGGTGCCGCCAGTGTGGACGTTATGATGTACTGAGCTGTGGTTGGGACACCCATCCCCAGTATGATAGATCCGATCATGGTGAGTATCAGCGCCAGAGGCAGTATGCCGTGTGACAGGCTGAGTACGAAGGAGGAGAAGGCCAGACCTACCCCTGTTATGCCGATAACCCCTATTACTATGCCCGAGCAGGCGCAGGCCGCAGCAACGTCGACCGCCCCTATGGCTCCGTCGATCATCGCCTGTAGGATCCTGGCGGGGGTCATTCGGTGTTCCGATTTGCCCAGCCAAGAGCACCCTATCAGGAATACTATGGACCAAAAGACCGCTTTTACCGGCGAGTATCCCGTCGCCAAGAAAGCTATCAGTGTCAGGATCGGTATAAGGAGATGCCAGCCCTCTTTGAGGACCTTCTTCGCCACCGGCAGGTCGTCGCCGCTGAGCCTTTTCATCCCGATTTTGCCCGCTCTGAAGTGGACCATTGCCATTATGGAGACGAAGTAGAGGGTCGCTGGGATCGCTGCCGCTACCACTATCTCCCAGTAGGATATGCCCAGGAACTGGGCCATGATGAAAGCCGCCGCTCCCATTACAGGGGGCATGACCTGTCCTCCTGTGGAGGACGCTGCCACGATAGCTCCGGCGAACTCGCTTTTATAGCCCGACTGCTTCATAAGAGGTATTGTGAAGGCCCCGGTGGTCACGGTGTTGGCGCAGGAGCTTCCTGATACCGTACCCATAAGGGCGCTGGCCATCACCGCGGCTTTCCCTGGGCCGCCCTGGCTCCGTCCGGTAAGGGCTACCGCTAAGTCTATGAAGAACTGGCCCGCCCCGGAGGTGCTTAAAAACGCCCCGAACAGGACGAAGAGGAATATGAAGCTCGCCGAGACCCCTAGGGGGACGCCGAAGATTCCGTCGGTCCTCAGGTACTGAAACGGGGCCAGCTCGTCGAGAGGGATACCACCGTGAGCCAGTATCCCCGGGAAGTAGGGGCCGAAGAAGGCGTACAGTATTGCCAGTATGGCCATTATCGGTAGTGGCCAGCCCATGGCCCGCCTGGTTCCCTCTATGACCAGTACCACCATCACCACGCCTAGATAGACGTCCGAGGCGATCGGGGCACCCTCCCTCATGGCTATAGTTGGCCAGTTTATTATGATATTAAGACAGCCTATGGCCAGAAGACCGGCTAGGACCCAGTCTATTATCTCTATCCTGCCTTTAGGGCGATTTTTAGACGACGGGTATATGAGGAACAGGAGGACTCCCATGAGTAGCCAGTGGACGCTCCTTTGATACATGGCTGAGAGCAGGCCAAAGGCGGCGGTGTACAGGTGGAACGATGAGGCCGCCAGAGCCAGCCCCGCCACGACTTTGTACTGCCATCCCGACAGCTCCCTCTTTTTAGAATCCGGCTCCTCTATGGATATGGGTGGCCTGATGTTTTCCGCAGACGTCATGTGTTACCCCTCCCTTTTTGGTATACAGGCTCCCCCTGAGGGGAGCCTGAGTTTTATCTTCTACTTTACCTCTATGCCCTGCTCCTTGAAGTATTTGACAGCTCCAGGGGTGAAGGGGATTATCCCCACGGAGGAGGATTCGGGGGCGAAGTGGACCGCCTGCTGGGTCACCTTCATGAAGGCCTCTCTGTTGTCTATGAGGGTCTTTGTGAGGTTGTATCCCAGGGTCTCGTCCATGCCTTTTTTGACCACAAGGTAGTTCCCGTCCGCCACTGTGAGGGTGTCTTTGGTCTGGCCTGGGTAGACTTCCTTCTTGATGGTGTAGGGGAAGAGGAAGGAGTTTTTCTCAACAACCTTCTTCACCAGGTCCTCCGGCAGAGGGATCAGGACGACGTCTCTGACCGCCGCTACCTCCAGGACCGCCGAGCCGGGGGCGGCGAAGTTCCAGAAAACCGCGTCCACGTTGCCGTCTTTAAGGGCCATGGCGGCCTCGGGCTGGGTGAGCTGCTGAGCTGAGAAGTCTTTCTCTGGGTCAAGTCCCGCTGCCTCAAGTATCATCCTGGCTAAAACCTGGTTTCCGCTGCCCGGGGCGCCGAGGGAGACTTTTTTGCCCTTCAGCTCCTCGAAGGAGGTTATGCCCGTTTTAGTGGTGGTGACCAGGTGTTGAGGTGCGGGGTACATGTTGAAAAGTATCTCCAGAGGAAGGGCTCCGTCAGCCTCGAAGGCGTCGGTGCCCTTGTAGGCCTGATAGAGGGTTGATCCCATGGTCATGCCTATATGGGCCCTGCCTGAGGCCACAAGGCGGCAGTTTTCCCTGGACGCGGCGGTGGATCTGGAGGTCGCCTTGACGTCTATATCCGCCTTGGTCAGTACCTCCGCCATAGAGCCCCCTAAGGGATAGTAGGTCCCTCCGACCCCTCCCGATCCGATTGTTATGAAGGTCTTGGCGCTGGCGGTCCCTCCCAGAGCTACGGCGCAGCATAGTGCTAGAGCTAATACTTTTTTCTTCATGTGCTTACTCTCCTCCTTTCGGTTTTGCGGTGCTTTGTCTCTTAAAAAAACTCGTCCTCTATGGCTTTAACCTCGTACAGGCCTCTTCCAGGCCCGCTCTCAGCTTTTTGAGTATGTTGTCTATCTGTGCCTCTGTGACTATGAGGGGAGGGGCTATGAGGAACTGATCCCCTGCCACTCCGTTGATCATCCCTGTTCCTGGATAGATCACCAGCCCCTGGTCCATACAGCAGGAGGTCACCAGGGCCGCCGCCTTGATGGATGGGTGGAAGGGTTCTTTGGTGTCTTTGTTCGCCACTATCTCCACCCCTCTCATGAGGCCCAGTCCCCTTACGTCGCCGACTATAGGGAGGTCCATCATGTCCTTAAGCCCCGCCATGAGCTGTTCCCCTCTTTTCATGGCGTTTTCAAACAGTCCGTCTCGCTTCATAATCCTTATGGTGGCGGTTATCGCCGCTGCGGAGGCTGGGTTGGCGTTGTAGGTGTGACCGTGCTGAAACGCTCCACTGCCTCCTTTGAGGACGTCCACCAGTTTTTGGCTGACCAGGATGCCTCCCGCCGGGGAGTAGCCGCTGGCCATGGCCTTGGCGGAGCAGATTATGTCCGGAACCACGTCCCAGTTGTCCACGCAGAAGGCTTTACCCGTCCTGCCTATCCCAGTCATGACCTCGTCGGCTATGAGCAACACGTCGTATTTCGTGCAGATCTCCCTGATTTTCTGCCAGTATCCCTCCGGCGGGTTGAGGGCCCCTACGGTGGAGCCGACCACCGGTTCCGCCACGAAGGCTATGACCCTCTCTGGGCCGATTCGCTGGATCTCGTCCTCAAGGGCAGTGGCGCACTTAAGCTCACAGGAAGGGCAGGTCATTCCGTAGGGGCAACGATAACAGTAGTGGGGAGGTATCTTTGGGCTCTCCTGGAAGAGAGGGGTGAAGTCCCTCCGGCGGGCCATGCTTCCCGCCAGTCCCATGGTTCCTATGGTGGACCCGTGATAGGAGTTCCACCGGGCTATGAAGGTGGTCTTTCCCGAGCCCTTGCCGTCTCTCTCGACGAAATACTGCCTAGCCAGCTTTAAGGCCGACTCGATGGCCTCGCTTCCCCCGCTGACGAACCAGACGTTTTTGAGGTCCCCTGGGGCTATGGATGCGACCTCCTCGGCGGCCTCTAAGGTGGCGTCGTTTCTCCATCGTGAGGGGTGGGCGAACTCCAACGTTAGCAGCTGGTCGTAGACCGCCTTCGCCACCTCTTCGTTGCCGTGGCCTAAGCTGGATATGAGAGCACCGCAACAGCCGTCTATATACTCTCTGTCTTCGTCGTCGTAGAGGTATATGCCTTTCCCCCGAACGGCCTTCCTAAGCTCCGCCTTGTAGCTTCTTGGTATGAGTTTGCCGAAATCCATTCCCCTTCGCACCTCCTGAGTTTTTACCCTCTATTTTGTCGAGTAGACCGATCCCTCGGTCCAGAGTTCCTCCAGCTCCACAAGCCTACCTTTAGCCTTCTCTCCCAGCTCCTCCGCCACCGCCATAATGATGCAGTTCATCAGGCTCATAGGGGCGGTGAAGGAATCTATAAAGGATATATGTCTGCATGGAACGACTAAGGTGTGTTCCGGGTTCGACTGAGCCATAGGGCTGTCGCTGCTGTCGCTGATCACCCCTATCCTGTGGCCTCTCTCTTTAGCCATAGAGACTACGTCCACCGTCCACCTTGAGTACCTGGGAAAGCTGATCCCTACCACCAGGCTTTGGGAGGGAGCGGTGATGAGCTTTTCCCTGAACAGGTCCGCCGTCAGGTGGTTCACCGAAGGGAGGAACCATGATAGGTAGAAGCCGAGGTATTGAGCCAGCACCGAGGAGCTTCTCTGGGCGGCGAAATAGACCGACGGTGCCTGAACCAGTGCCTTAGCGAAGTGTTCTACCTTCGCTGGATCCAGGCCTTTTTGGGCCTCTCCCAGGTCCAGCATGTCCAATGCCATGGTCCTCTGGCAGGTCGATTCTTTGTGGTGATCGTCGTCGTAAAGGGCCATCCTCTCTATGGTGGTCATCTGGTCGAGGAGCAGTTCCTTCATGGCTTCCTTTAACTCTGGGTAACCTGAATAGCCGAGATGGGAGGCGAAACGTATAACCGACGATTCGCTGATGTCGATCCTCTCGGCCATCTGGCTTGCGGTCATGAAGGGGGCCTCCCGAGGGTGGTCCAGTATGAATCGGGCTATTCTTGCCTGAGACGGCGAAAATCCCTTTATCTCCGAGGCTATCTTTTCCTTGAGCAAGTTGGTGATTCCCCTTTCTTGAATCAAAAAAATCATTCAGGCGTATTTCTTGCAGGATTTCCGTCTTTAGTCATATTAGACTGAAAAAGCGGATGTGTCAAATACCTGTTCTGTTTCCTCCAGGAAACCTCTAAAAACGCTCACTCCGAGGGGACTCAAAGGTGAATTTTTAGAGGTGCCCTCCAGGTCCTTTAGGTGGTAACCTATAGCCTTTAAGGAGGGATCTTTTTGGATGGGGATAGAAGGCTTTTTATCGGTTTAGGGGTACTTATGATAGGTATATGGACTCTGTCCCACTATCCCTCATGGCCCGCCAGGTGGGTTATCGCCAGCTTGGATAGGTCTGTGAGGCTTCTGGATAGCGGTTTTTTGCTGGTGTCGGCGATTATACTGGTCGGCATAAACGCTGCGAGGGCGTTTTTTCTCTACGCCGGATGGTTCTTGATGGGAGGGAAGTACACCCCTCTTTTGGGAATCCCCGCCTGCTACGCTGGTGCGTGGTTTTTGAGGCTGCCCTCGGTTCCCCATTTTGGGGTGCCTGCCGTGATGGCCCTCATAAGCGTAGGGATTATCCAATACCTCAGTCGAGGGGTGGCAAGGCAGGGTAACAGGGTTGTGGTGCTTGGGGTTCTGATATTCTCCCTGCAGTGGCTTGACGTGATTCCGTCGCTCACGGCCTACGGATTTGGTTGGGGCGAACTAAGCATGTCCATCAAAGAGGTGGCGGTCTTGATGGATCGGGACCGAGTTCTGAATCTGGTGGGAATGATGCTGTTTTTCTTCAGTTTCGCTGTCGCCATGGTGGTGATCGAGCTTTTCGTCGGTTACGAGAAGAGGCTCTCTCAGCTTAGGGTTCTCAGAGACAGAGAGAGGGAGCTGTCAAAACTCAGACAGGACCAGGTCCAAAGCAGGGTTTTCAGGGAGATGCAGTATCTGGTGCACGACCTCAAGAGGCCTCTAACCACAATAACAGGTCTTGCGGACGTGCTTGTCCACTCATCCTCCGATCCGTCGATTGTCAGCCACGGCAAGACCATACAGAGGGCGGCTGGAAGGATGGACCAGATGGTCTCGGAGATAGGCGACCCTATGGCGGTCCAGACCATATCCCCTGCGAAGGCGGTTGACTACTGCATGTCCCAGATAAGGCCGCTGGAATGGTCGGAGAAGGTGAAGGTCCAGGTTCCCCAGATGGCCGATGGGTGGAGGATAAAGGTCAACCTGATAAGGATCTCCAGGGCTCTGGTCAACCTTTTGGAGAACTCCCACAGGGCGACCGATGGGGTTGAGTTTCCCTCTATCGTGCTGGAACTGTGTAAGGAGGATGGTAGCGTGATTTTCAGGGTTTTGGATAACGGTCCAGGTTTCTCCAGGAGGGGATCGCTAAAGTCCCAGTGGGGATCGACAGGGCTAGGGCTGGCCTTCGTTCGAGAGGCTGTCGAGTCATACGGAGGGGATCTCTCAATCGAGAACAGGCTTGATGGAGGGGCGTCGGTCACCATATGCGTGCCGGTTGCGGAAACGGAGGAGGACGACCTCTTATGATCTTCTCCCTGGGAGCGGTGGACGACGACGAGGAGATCCTCTATACCCTAAACGCAATGGCTTGCTCTCAAGGATGGTCGATAAGGACCACCGCCGATCCCCATTCGGCCCTCGGATGGGTCGAGGAGGGTATGGTGGACATCCTGCTGGTGGACTACCACATGCCGGTCATGAGTGGCCTTGAGTTGATAAGGCGTGCCAGACAGCTCTCTTCTTCGACGGTGATAATCGCGCTTACGGTGGAGCAGGACAAGGAGGTCGCAAGAGGTCTTTTTCTGGCTGGGGCGGACGATTTCGTCTCCAAACCGGTCAGGTTGGTGGATTTTTCGGCGAGGATAGCCCTTCACGGGGAGCTGGCCCGCTACAGGAAGTCCTCCGGCTGGGAGGGCACTCAGAAGGGTATGGCCGAACCAACCGCTAGGATGGTGATGGACGTCCTGCTTTTGTCCGATGAACCCTTGTCCGCCTCCGATGTGGCTAAGAGGGCCGGAATAGCCTACCCAACGGCCCATAGGTATCTGGAGTATCTAGCAAGGAAGGGGCAGATACAGAGAGAACGCCGCCATGAGGACGGTAGGAGCGGCCGACCCAAGATATACTACAGACCTTCAGTCTAATTTTCGAAATCCTTTGCCTCCTTTGTGCCTATCGGTGTATCATGTAAAAAAAGGTTTTTTAGGAGTTGAGAGGGGAGGGCTTAGAGTGAAGAAGCGGGGCAAGAGGTTGTTGTTCTCTTTGATGGTTCCCTTGTCGATGGTGCTCTTGTCGCTGGGGCTAGGCATATCTCTGACGATCTATATCGTGGATTACGACGCCCTATACCGTGAGAGGGTTGGAACGGTGCTTTCGGTGGTAGAGGTCGCTGATGAGGTCGTCAGGCACTACGGCGCCATGGCTGAGAGCGGCGAACTCTCTGTGGAGGAAGCCCAGCTTCTGGCCTCTGAGGCGGTGTCGTCAATGAGGTATAACGGCCAGGACTATGTCTTTGGATACGATATGGATCAGAGGGTTACGATCCCTTTCCAGGGTCACGAGAGAGGGAAAAGGCTCGATAGCAAGGACGCAAACGGAGTGTGGATCCACAGAGGGTTGGCCGCCATCGCCGCATCTACTAAGGGAGAGGGGCAGATGACCTATCACTGGCTCAACTCGAACAGCGGTGAGATCGAGGAAAAAGTAGCTTACGTTAAAAGCTACGCGCCGTGGGGTTGGTGGTACGGAACTGGGCTCTATACCTCGGATCTGAGGCACTCGGTCATGGCCCTGGTATTTAAGATAGCGGTCGGAGTGGTTCTCGGGCTTTTTGTGGCTTTGCTGTTTATTTTCGTTATAGTTAGAAGGATTACCTCTCGCTTTAGCGTCATGGTGGGGGCTATTGGGAAGATGGCCAAGGGGGACCTTACCGTCAGTTTTGAGGATAAAGTCGGAGACGAGATCTCCTCCGTGGGGACCTCGCTTGATGTCATGGCCGATATGCTCAGGAAGGCCATCGGCGAGGTAAGGGAAGAGGCCTCGTTATCGTCCCAGAGGTCGGAGGAGCTAGCCGCAATCTCGGAGGAGCAGAACGCTGCCATGGCCGAGGCCGGTGGGTCGGTCATGGAGATGTCCAGCCTCACGGAGAACAACTCCGCGGCGCTGGAGCAGATAAACGCCTCCATAGAGGAGGTGGCGTCCAGTGCCAGGTCCTCTGCGGACCTGACCTCCGACGGGGCGTCGGACACGTCCTCCATGGTGAAGCTGGCCAGAGAGGTGAACGACAGGCTTGTCTCCATGTTCAAGGAGATAAAGACCGCCGACGAGATGTCCAGATCCGGCGCGGATGGGATAACCAAACTTGCCGATTCGGTAAAGTCAATATCTCAGTTTGTCGACACCATAACCACCATAGCGGACCAGACAAATTTGCTTGCCCTCAACGCGGCCATAGAGGCGGCGAGAGCCGGAGAGGCTGGTAGGGGCTTTGCCGTAGTCGCGGAGGAGGTAAGAAAGCTGGCGGAGGAATCGGCCCACGCCGCTGGGATGGTCGGATCCATGATAGAGAGGCTCCAATCCGATTCATCCGACGCCATGAGGGCGACGGATCGGACCGTAGGGGCTATGGAGGTCGTGGCCAGGGAGGTAGCGGAGGCTAAGAAGAGCCTGGACGAGACGGTCGACCTGACCAAGAGGCTCGACGACAGGATGAAGAGGATCGCCGGTCAGTCCGAGGTCCAGGCGACCTCCAGCGACGAGATGGCAAGAGCGGTCGAGTCTCTGACGAGCTCGGTGATGAGGTCAGTGGAGCTTATGTCCGCCATCCGATCCGCCACGGAGGAGACCGAGAGAGGAGCCGAGGACGTGGCTATTAAGGCTCAGGACATGGCGGCAGGGGCCAGGGCTATGATGGTCACTCTGGAGGGCTTTGTCCTGAGGCGGGATGGAGAGGTCGGGCTGGCCAAGTTAGAAAAATAATAGATCTTATGAAGAGAGGGCTGCCATCTTGCAGCCCTCT
>CAYNAN010000031.1:8679-24428 GCA_964395085.1 uncultured Synergistaceae bacterium | reverse complement strand
GTCCCTCCTATGCCTCCGCAGAAGCCGTTCAGGGCCCTCAGCAGGTCCGGGTTCTTCCTCCCGGTGATGTCCATGGCGACTGATGCCAGTATCTGGGTGCAGCAAAAGCCGCTGGCCGATAGCTCCATTATCCTCATGTCCAGGCTGTCCAAACCTATCTCTCCTTTGAGTCCCCTCGGAACGATCTATCCGAGGATCAGCGTTTCTAGAGATCCCCTCTAGTCTTTGACGGCGCAACAGAGGAAAGCCTCCACGTCGCCGGGGGACTCACAGCCCGGCGTGGGGGCTCCGCTGAACACCGACCATGCCCAGTAGTTTCGGACCGCCCCTTTGAGGGGCTCGACGGACGTGACCCTGAGGCCGGATCCCTCTATCCGCTCGGTCCAGTTCGACAGGGGGAAACATCCACCTAGGCATCCCTCTCCACTTGCGGTCCCAGAGAGGTCCTGTATCAGAGCCCTGCCCCCTTGGTCCAGCACTCTGTAGGTCTCCGCCAGTGCCCTCTCCCGGTCGGTGATGGAAAGGACGCACTGAAAAAGGACCAGGTCGAAGGATCGGTCGGGAAAGGGCATCGATTCGGCCCTGCCTATCACCACCGATCCACCGGGGCAGGAGCCTTGTGCCATCTGGGCCAGTTTTCGCGATGGTTCAAGGCCCGTCGTGGAGAAGCCCCACTCCGCCAGGATTGCCATGCCGAAGCCGTTGCCGGTCCCTACGTCCAGGGCCCTCGTTCCCCGGTAGGGACGGCCCATCTCCAGTAGCCTGGACGTGCCGTAGGTCCCTCCTGGGCTCATAGGTCTGCCGAGACCGCACAGCCTTGTGTCCTCGTAGAGGTTCATTTATCCTCGAGCCCCTGCTCGATCTGAAACATCTTTCCAAGGGCCACGTCGGCGGGGATGAAGATGGCTCCGCACCTTGGACAGGCCGGGATATCCGCCGGGAAAGACGCCCCTAAGTAGGACAGGGTCACCTTTACGGTCTCAAGCTCCAGGCCGCAGTCGCAGATCCACTCGTCGGACCTGGCGAAGGCCTCCTTGACCGGATCGGGTTTCAATGTCTCACCTCCCCTATGGTCATCCTGTGGCTATAGGAGTCGTGGACCACCCACAGGTCGCCCCTCCTCGAGTACTGGACCCACAAGGTCCTCTCCCCCAGCACCGAGTGGGCCAGGTAGACCTCCGAGTCCTTCCTCTTCAATCTAGGTCCTCCCGACTCCGCCTCCTCTATGACCGCCAGTATCTCGCTGTCCATTATCCACCTCTCGTCCAGCAGATGGCGGAGGGGCTCCTCTATGTAGAGGTAGCTGGAGGCCCTATCTGGGGCCGTCGTCCCCGTGAGAATAGCCTTTAGCTTGCGGCGGTTGTCCCTCCTGTCGCTCCACCTCAGGAAGGGTCGAGGAGGAGGTGTTGTCCCTGCCTCGGACAGAAGCAGGTCCAGGATGTGCCATGTGTCGTGACCGGTCCTGCCGTAGAGCTCATGGCATAGGGCGCAGAAAACCACCAGTGGTCGGTTTGTGCCGTCCACCCTCCTCTTTGCGGACCGCCTTGCCAGGTCAGGGTTGGCGGAGAAGACCAGCCCACCGAAGCCGCAGCACTCGGTGGTCTCCCGGGACAGTCGGTGTTCCTCCAGGGATAGCCCTCTTTTTGCCAGCAGTCGCCGGACCGAGTCCTGAGAGGGCCGGTGATGTCTGGCGGTGCATGGGTCGCTGACGGTGACCGTCAGAGGGGCAAGCTCTCCCTCCAAGGGAAGACCCATGTCGTCCATGACCTCCCACAGAGTGGTCAGGCTGTCCTCCGGGATCCTCTCTCGGATCAGAGAGTGACAGGTCGAACAGGCGGTTATTACCTTAGGACGCCCCAGCTCCTCCCACCTGCCGACCCAGAGGTCCATTATGTCGGAAAAAAGCTCTTCCCTGCCTCCCCATCTGGCGGGGGCCCCACAGCAGCTAACCCAGAGGGCCACCGATCCAAGTCGGTCGGTCAGATAGCGGTATGACTCGGTTACCCACCGTGGGTCCGAGGCCCCTAGCTGACAGCCCGGGAAGAAAAGCCACTCCGGCGAGCCTCCAGAGGGATCGACTGTGCAGTCCGTCTCCTCCAGAGCCGACGCCATATCCCTGAGGGGATAGTCGTGGTGGGACGGAGGCATGTGCCCTGTCTCCACCATCTTCCTCCTGGACTCCAGGCTGGCCTGTCCCACGTCCAGCCCTGTGGGGCAGACCTGGGCACATAGGCCGCATAGGGTGCAGGAGTCTATCATCCTGTTCGCCGTCCTGTTGCCCTTGTTTATTATCAGGTTGTTGTGAAACGTCCTGACGTATCTCCTGGGAGATCCGCCGTATTCCTCGTATTCCTGTAGGTAGAGACACCAGGGCTGGCACTTGAGGCACTGACAGAGAAGGCATCTGGACGCCTCGGACCTTGCCTCCTCAAGGTCGAAGCCCTCTCCTTTTGGCCTCACTGCGTGGGAGACCTCCTCAACCTCCGGCGGCAGCGGCAGCCTGGTGGAGGTCGAACGGGACCTTCCTGCGCTGAGGGAAGCTCCCTGAAGGTGTCGTTCCAGGGACAGGACTATCTCTCTCCCCCTCCTGGTCTCCTCCACAGGGGAGGCGGAGGGCATAGGCAGGGAGAATATCCCCTCCGAGCCGGTTGCGTAGGTCAGGTCGTCCAGGGGCCCTGGGTATCTCAGAGGAGATGTGTCCGCCACGACGATACAGTCCCACTCCGAGAGGGAGTCCAGGTCCGGCTGTAGGTACTCCACATCCAGCCCCGACAGAAGCCCTTCCACCGTGTCGTTCAGAAGCTCCCTCGGTATTCTGGGGTTATCCTGGAGCGGCCCGGCCAGGGAGTCACCTGTGATGTAGACCTTGGGATCGTACCTTTTGGCCCTCAGGCTCTCCAGGGCGGCCATAGCCCCCAGCCCCTCGCCTATCAGGACCACCTTGTTCGGCCTGGGGGCCAGGAAGGACGGTTTTTTCCTCCTAGGAGCTCCCTCCCTCAGGGCGAACCTCTCCAGTGCCGCCATGGAGATGGAGTCCCCTTTTATGCCCCTGACGCAGGCCTTGGCGCAGGGCTCGTCGCATATGAGACAGAGAAGGAGGGGCAGCGGAAGCCCCTCCTCTACCTTCGTTCGAGCCTGGTCCACCAGGCCCTCCGCCAGATCGGCACAGAGCCCCCGGCAGTCCATGCCCACAGGGCACGCCGCCTGGCAGAAGGGGTGATCCTCCTGGACGCAGAGGTCCTCCAGCTCCCTCATCCGGCGGTTATCCATGGCTTAAGCCTTTTTCAGGTCGTCCAGGGCCTTTTTGACCCTGTCCGGGTAGGCCGGAAGATGGGTTATCCAGGCCCCTGTTGCGTCGTGGATGGCGTTTATTATCGACGCGTGAGGGGAGGTCAGTGGAAGCTCGCCGCAGCCCGCCGCTCCGAAGGGACCGTGTTCCCTCTTTGTCTCGACGTAGTCAAGGGTCAGGGCGTCGGGGACGTCCTTTATGTAGGGCACGCCACATGAAGCTATGGTCCTCTGCTTGGCTATGTCCTCGAAGTCCTCGGTGAGGGCCAGTCCTATGCCCTGGGCCATCCCTCCGTAGAGCTGTCCGTCCACCACGTCTTTGTTGTTGACGACCCCAACGTCGGCTATCAGTGTCATGGCCTCAACTGTGGTCTTGCCGCTGGCTAAGTCCACCGCCACCTCGGTCATGAACAGGCCGTACATGTAAACAGGGAAGGGAGATCCCTGTCCCGTGACTGGGTCGCAGGCGGAGCACATAGTCGCAGTCCAGGTACCCTCGTAGCTGAGAGGCAGGCCCTCGGCCACCATCTCGTCGTAGGTCCTGAACGTCCCGTCGGCCTTCTTCATGGAGTGGACAAGCTTCTCGCAGGCCACCCTTATGGCGTTGCCGGTCATGACCTGGGAGCGACTGCCGCCAGCCGGGCCCGAGTTGGGGCATACGCCGGTATCGTTTTTGTAGAGCAAAATCTGCTCAGGCTTGAGGCCCAGGGGCTCCAGCGCCTTCGAGGCGGTTCCCCTTGTCCCTGCGTCCGCTCCCTGGCCGTGGTCCTCCCAGGCGTCGTAGACCCTGACCCCGTTGGGAAGGAGCTCTACCCTGGCGGAGCTGCTGTCCTCTCCGTCCAGGCCGCAGCCGTATATGCCCAGGGATATGCCTACTCCCCGTTTAACCTGGTCGGTGGAGTTCTCCCTCGCCTTGGTCTTGGCGGCCTCGTACTTGGGCCTTATCCTGTCCACCATCTCTGGGAAGGGATAGGCGTCGAAGGCCTGTCCCGACGGGAAGGTTCCGCCGCTCTCGGCGCAGCTCTTGACGTTTACCTCCCGGATGTCCAGGGGATCCATGCCGATCCTCTCAGCCAGCATGTCCACCAACACCTCAGAGGACAGGAAAGCCTGAGGGGAGCCGTAACCCCTGAAGGCCGAGCCCCAGGCGTGGTTGGTGCAGACTGTGTGGCCCTTGCCCCTTATGTTCTCTATGCCGTAGGGGGATCCCATAAACTGGACCCCTCGAACCGTTAGAAGGTCGCCGAACTCCGAGTAGGGGCCGTGGTCCACGTAGTACTCCGACTCCATGGCCTTTATCCTTCCTGCCTCGTCGGCCCCGTATCTGAGGTGCATCCAGAAGGGAGACCTCTTGCCGGTGTAGGTTATGTGCTGCTCCATATCGTACCGGAGGAACACGGGCCTGCCTGTGGCCATGACCGCCACCCCTATGAGTGACTCCATGGTGGGGCTGAACTTGTAGCCGAAGGTGCCTCCTGTGTTGTTCTGTATGAGCCGGAGCTTTTCCGGCTCGAGCCCCAGACCGTCAACTATCATGGCGTGGTGGATATGGACTCCGATGCTCTTGGAGTGGACGCACAACACGTCGTTCTCGTCGTAGTATCCGTAGCCGACGTCGGTCTCCATGGTAAGGTGGGGCTGTCTCTGTAGGTAGAAATCGCCGTCGACGTCGAAGGCGCATTTTTTCAGTATCTCCGAGGTCTCGTCTCCCTTGATGATCCCCTGTTCGTAGTAAAGGTTGGGAGTGCCTGGATGGATCTCTATGGCGTCGTCGGCTATGGCGTCCATGGCGTTCATGTAGGCCGGAAGGACCTCAAGGTCGATCTTTATGGCCTTAGCG
Organism: uncultured Synergistaceae bacterium; assembly: GCA_964395085.1. Taxonomy (GTDB): domain Bacteria; phylum Synergistota; class Synergistia; order Synergistales; family Dethiosulfovibrionaceae; genus Dethiosulfovibrio. The sequence goes on along the minus strand of CAYNAN010000031.1, from coordinate 19,300 downwards.
GCGGCCCTAGCCTGTTCCTCCGTGTCGGCGCAGACCATGGCGTAGGCGTCGCCGTACTGGAAGATCTTCTCGTCGCACAGTATGGGACGGTCCCATCCGTCCCCTTTGTTGCTGGGGAAGGTCAGGCCGTTGATTCGGTTGTTGCCCTTGACGTCTTTTGCGGTTACGACCTTGAACACCCCGGGCATTTTCTCCGCCTCCGAGGTGTCGATGGACCTGATGTTTGCGTGGGACACCTCCGCCTGGGCTATGGCGGCGTAGAGGGCCCCTTCTGGCAGCTTGTCCCTGGCGTCGTCGCCGAAGTCCCACAGCCCTGTCACCTTGAAGGCTGCGCTGGGCCTGGGGTAGGACGATCCCCAGAGGGTCCCGTCTGGGTTGAGCTTCTTGGCGAAGTCGGTCATGGGCTTCTCTCCACGGAGGACCTCCGCCGCCTCCATCACGGCGTCCACTATCTGGACGTAGCCGGTGCAGCGACAGACGTTGCGGGTCTTCTGGAACCAGTCCCTCACCTCGTCCCTGGTGGGAGAGGGGTTCTCGTCAAGCAACGCCTTGGTCGCCATGATGAAGCCGGGGGTGCAGAAGCCGCACTGTACCGCTCCGTTGGCTATGAAAGCCCACTGGATGGCGTGAAGGGAGTCGGGCTTGCCCAATCCCTCTACCGTGAGGATACTGGCGAACTCCGGAACCTTGCTCCACTTGGTTATGCAGGACCTCACGACCTTGCCGTCCATTATGACGTTGCAGGCCCCGCACTGACCCTTTCCGCAGCCTAGCTTGGTTCCCGTAAGCCCCAGCTGACGACGGATGACGTTTATAAGCAGCTCGTCCTGATCCGCCGCTACGTCCAAAGGAACTCCGTTGACCTCGATGCGCTTTTTACCGATCTTCGACATGATTTCGCCCCTCCCAAGATAGTGTAAGCCGTGCAACCCTCTATATGTCCCCAATAATGAGAGTAGATCATTTATACTCATAAGTCAAACTAGCCTGTATTGTAGGGCCCTGAGACGGCCTATTTGGTCCGTGTTTTAAATGGGCCAACTCTGATATGATTGCCAGGCTAGGCCCTTTCTCGTGGGCTTAAAAGGAGAATCTTACTTATGCTGTTGTTAGCCTTACTCTGTCTGTGTCTTTTGCTATTCCTCTCCCCAGCCCTAAGGGGGCTCCCCATAGTGAAGAGGATCGGCAGCAAACGGCTTATCGCCTGTGTCTCGCTGTTTTTGCTCCTCAGCTTCTCGGTCCCGTCCCTGATGTCAGCCTTCCTGGGGGGGAAGGCGATGTCACTGGATGGCCGTCTTCTCTCCTGGCCGGTGTTGGCCTGGACGTCGTTTTTGCTGGTCGTCTACTTCGTCTCCGACGGCCTGAGGCTGTTTTTCGTCCTGAAGGCCATGGGACACTCGGTATCGGCCAAGGGCATGACCAGGTTGGTGTTTATAAACATGCTGTTTTCCAACATCACCCCCATGGCCACAGGAGGCGGTTTCGTCCAGATATGGTATCTCCGCCGCTTCGGAGTGCCCATAGGGACCGCCACAGCGGCAACGACGGTCCGAACCCTTCTGGCCACGGTGTTCATCTTCCTGGCGTCTCCCGTGGTTATGGTCGCCCTGGACCCCTTCGCCGGGACCGGCATGGGACCGCAGATATCCCTGGCCCTGGGCCTTTTCGCCCTGGGATATCTGCTCTTTTTTGGCCTGGCTGTGTTCAAGAGGCGGTGGATGGTCTTCACGGTACACCGTATGTTGGGATTATTGGTCAGGATCGGTGTCATAGATGGAGAGAAGGGCCATCGTTGGCGGCTTAAGTCCATGAGGGAGGTCCTACGGTTCGCCTCGGATATAAAGAGATCCCTCGCCGGTGGGAGGTACATGGCCCTCGCCGTGATCTTCACCTTGGTATTTCTGACGGCCCTGTTCTCTTTCCCCTTCGTCCTTCTCAGGCCTCTCGGCAGCACCGTGCCCTATCTGACCTCGCTGGGCCTTATCGTGCTCACGACCTTCATAATGTACTTCGCCCCGACCCCGGGAGGATCGGGGTTTGCCGAAGGGGTATTCGGCGCGTTCTTTTTATCGTCTGTTTCCTCTTCCAACCTGGTATCGGTGATAATTATATGGAGGTTTCTGACCATCTATCTAGGAATGATAGTGGGCCTTGTGATGGGAATCGCGGAGGTCCTCCAGGAGGGCAAGTCTGTTGATAAAAAAGACTAAGTTAAAGTTGCTTTTTTACCTAAACATATTGATAGTCACGGTGTTCGTGTTCTACAAGATATATCTCAACTTCTTCGAGGAGAACTACGGAGCGGTCCACGCCACCCAGCTGGAGAGTATAGAGCGTCTGCTGAACGGCAGGAACAGCTTCAGCTTTGCCGTGGTCGGAAACGTGAAGAACTCCATAGGGATATTTGAGAAAAAGATAATCCCATTGCTGAACGACAGCGACGTGGACTTCGTCATCTCCGCTGGAAACGCCGTCAGCAGCGGAGGGGAGGACAAGTACAGGGCGTTGCACAGGACCCTCTCTGGCCTGAACGTGCCCTATCTCCTCACCTTCGGGGACGGGGAGCACAGCTCCTTCGGTTCCTTCCGCTTTTACGACCACTACGGGCCCTACGTCTTCGCCTTCTCCGTGGAGGGCAGGAGGTTTGTCTTTTTGGACAGCACCGGCAAAACCTCCTGGGACTGGCAGCTCCGTTGGCTATCGGAGGTCTTCGAGGTTCCAGCGAAGCGGACCTTTGTGTTCCTGGGGGACAGCCCCCTGTCGGAACTTCCCGTCCCGGGGCACATGAAAAAACACGTTATGGACAGAGAGAGCGGGGAAAGGCTGAGGTCAACCCTGAGCTCTATGGGGGTCGACTTCGTGTTTTCATCGGGACTGCCACTTTTCCGTTCCGACCTGGACGGCCCGGTGACTTACGTTATGACCGGTGGAGCGGGAGGACTGCTTCTGAACGAGGACGACAGCTTCTATCACTACGTCATGGTGAAAGTGGACGGGGACGAAGTAACGGTCACGCCGGTTAAGTTGGATATCGGCCAGCATCGTTTTTTCAGGTATCTTGAGAGCCTATGGTTTTTCGTCCACTCTCTGTTTTACGTCGGCTACGTAAACTTTTTCATCATACTGAGCGGATTCATCGCCTTCGCCGTCTGGCTCTTCTCCGCCGTATTCGTGGAGAGGGACTACTATCCTCATTTTGATCGATCGATCGAGCCGACGTTGGACCATCCCATAAAGGTCGCCATGTTCACAAACACCTTTTTGCCCTTCATCGGTGGGGTCCCTATATCGGTGGACCGGCTCAGGCGGAGCCTGATATCCCTGGGGCACAGGATACTTGTCATAGCCCCAGGCTACGGCGATGACGACGAGCCAGATGAGGGTGTCGTGAGGATATCCCCTCTGTTCACCAGAAAGAAGCGTTTTGGGATGGCGGTCCCTAATATACTTTGGCCCGGGCTCTACCGGTCGTTTTTTGCCTTCAGGCCGGATCTGGTTCACGTCCACCATCCCTACTGGCTCGGGTGGGTCGGCACCTTCCTCGCCAGGAGGCTTGACGTGCCGGTGGTCTACACCTATCACACCAGGCTGGACCGGTTCTCCCACGCTGTTCCACTGCCTAAGGCGTTCTTCCGAAACGTCCTGTCTCACGCCCTGATCCGGCGCTTCAGCAACCGATGTGACGGCGTGGTGGTTCCCACCGAGTCGGCGGAGTACTACATGAGGATGATCGGTGTTAGGCCTCCTATATTCGTGTTGCCCACCGGCATAGACCAGGAGATGCTATCCTGCGTCGACGAGGAATCGGTGGAGGCACTGAGGGGCGACATCGGTATAGGGGACGAAAAGGTGCTCATAACCGTGTCCAGGCTGAGCAGGGAGAAGAACGTTGAGTTCATGCTGGAGGGTGTCTCGGTGCTGGCAAGGCGGTGTGCCGTCCCCTTCAAGTTGGTAATAGTTGGAGACGGCCCAGACAGGGGGAGGATCGAGGACAGGATAGAGGAACTGGGCCTGAGGGAGAGGGTATTTCTGGCAGGGGCGGTATCGCCTGAGGCTATACCGCTATACTACCGCCTGGGGGACGTCTTTGTCTTCTCCTCCTGCGCCGAGACCCAGGGTATGGTGGTACTGGAGGCGATGGCCACCGGTCTTCCTGTCGTGGCGGTGGCCTCCAGCGGCATCGACGATTTCGTCAAAAACGGCCTGAACGGCTACAAGACCGACCTTGACCAGTACGCCTGGTCCGAGAGGATCAGGGAGATCCTTGAGGACGACGAGCTAAGGTCCAGGCTCTCCTCCGACGCCAAGCTCTTCAGCAAGACCTACGGCATGGAGGAGTTCGGCCGGGATATGTCGAAAATATACGCCATGGCCCTGAGGGGCAGGGCAAGGTAGAGGTGGTCGGCTTGTCCCGACCACCTCTACCTTTTATCAGGAATTAAAGTCTCTCGTGAAGATCCCCCAGAAGGCCATGAACAGGGCCGCTATGGACGGGCCTATGACGAAGCCGTTCATCCCGAACAGGGCAAAGCCCCCCAGGGTCGAGAGAAGGACAACGTAATCCGGCAGTTTCGTGTCCCGTCCCACCAGGAGGGGCCTGAGCAGGTTGTCCACCAGCCCTATCACCCCGATTCCGAACAGGGTCAGGGTCAGGCCCTGTCCCCAGCTCCCCACTGCGAAGAGGTATATAGCGACAGGTCCCCATATCAGGCCGGCCCCTACCACCGGGATCAGGGACATCACGGCCATAACCACACCCCAGAAAAACTCCCCGTGGATCCCCAAGAGCCAGAATATCACCCCGCCCAGGAAGCCCTGAACGGTGGCTACGACCAGGTTCCCCTTTATGGTCGCCCTTATGACCTCCCCGAACTTGGACAACAGCAGCCGCTCCCTCTCGTCACCCATCGGCAGGGCCTTTACCGTCAGGTCCACCAGCTTGGAGCCGTCCCTTAGCATGAAGAAGGCCATGTAGAGGGTTAGCCCCAGGTCCATCACGAACTGAACGGCGTTTTGCCCTATCTGGACGGCGTTTTGGGCTACAAATCGGCTCGTGGCGAACAGGAACCCCGAGAGCCTCTCCTTTATGGTCGTTATGTCCAGGTTCAGGTTGTCGATAGTCTGCTGAACCAACGGGAACCCCTGTTTTATACGGTCTATGTAGCTGGCTGGGTCAAGGTCGCCGCTTAAAAGCCTCTGATACAGCGAATCCCCCTCTTTCAAAAAGGACACCAGTATGAAAAGCATGGGGACGACGCAGATGAATATACACAGCCCCAGGCTCGCCAGAGCAGCCAGATTGGGCCTTGTCCTTTTCTTCCCAAGAAAAAAACGGTAGATCGGGGCAAACACGACCCCTATTGCACCGGCCCAGAATAACGCCCCGAAAAAGGGCTTTAGAAGGCGCATGAACAAAAAAGTCGCCAAAAGGAGGGCCAGCAGAAAGGACCGCCTCTCCAGCGACCTCCGCTGCTCCTCGTCCCTATAGAGCCTGTTTCCCATGAAAAGGACCTCCTCTATCGGTGAAAGTGTGTTATAGAGTGTGATGCTCGTCTGTTGAGATGAAACCGATACGCTCCCCTTTCCTCGTCGCAACATATACGGACTATCCTGTGTATGGATCTCCTGAATCCCAAATTCTAAACGGAAGGGAACTGATACAGTTGAAAAAAGCAGCTATCGGCGTCATCTCAGCGTTCGTACTAGGAGGATCGGCCCTGGCTGGATTCGCTTTCGAAACTCCTCTCGTCATAGGGCATAGGGGAGCATGTGGATATGTCCCCGAACACACATTGAAGTCCTACGAGACCGCCATGGAGATGGGAGCGGACTACGTCGAGCCAGATCTGGTATCCACCAAGGACGGTGTCCTGATCTGCCGCCACGAGTGCGAGATAGGCGACACAACCGACGTAGCCGAGAGGTATCCGGACAGAAAGAGGAAGACCGTCATCGACGGCAAGGAGATAGAGGGATGGTTTGCCGAGGACTTTACCCTCCAGGAGATAAAGACCCTGAGGGTCAAGGAGAGGACCGACTTCAGGGATCACTCAAGGGACGGCCTCTACAACGTTCCCACCTTCCAGGAGATGATATCACTGGTCAGGGAAAAAGAGAGGGAGCTAGGTAGGACCATCGGGATATACCCAGAGACAAAACACCCCAGCTATCACGATTCCATCGGATTATCCCTGGAGGAACCTCTCCTGTCGATTTTGACACAAAACGGCATGAACCACAAAGGAGCTCCGGTGTTCATACAGTCCTTTGAGATATCCAACCTAAAAGAGCTTCACGAAAAGACGCCAATCAGGTTGGTGCAGCTTTTCGACGAGTTCGACGTGGTCCCTGGGGACGTTCTTTTGGCCGGGGGCAAGACGACCTATCGGGATATGTCCAAGCCAGAGGGCCTCAAGGAAATCGCCTCTTACGCCTATGGCATCGGTCCCTGGAAGGAGCTTATACTTCCCAGGGGCAGCGACAACAGGCTTTTACAGGACACAGGACTGCTCAAAAACGCCCACAAAGCCGGACTAAAGGTCCATATATACACCATGAGAAACGAGGGGCGCTATCTGGCGGAGGAGTATAAGGGCAACCCGATCGAGGAGTACAGACGCTGGATCGCCATGGGAGTGGACGGGTTTTTCACCGACTTCCCCGACACCGCGATCAGGGCAAGGCTGGAGGCCTCTCGCTAATAAAGAAGAGCTTAGAAGCTAAAGAACCTCCCAGGATCGGCCATCGTCGGCACATCCTGGGAGGTTCTTGTTGTCTTCAAAGGGAGTTAGCTATCTCCCTTATGGGATGACCTCTCGTTCTGTTTGAACGTCTAATTAACATGATAGAGTGATAGTATTTATAAAAGATTGTTTTTTTGATGCTGTTGAGGTATTATGGCGGTAGTTTATTTTTTCCGTGTTTTGTCGAAAAATCCTGTTTGTTTGGGGGGCTCTTGGTTGAGCATAAGAGGAAAGCTTAAATTTCTGACATGTACCGTTCTTTTCGTGATAGTAGTTATGGCTGGAGTTACCTATTCCAGGGCTAGTTCGATGCTCAACGATTTTTTGTCGAAGGCTGGAACGGAGATGACCGTTGCAGCGGCATCGGGGGTCGCTAGACGTCTGGATAACATATCAGACGTTACGTCCTCAGTGGCCTCTGCGTTAGGGTGTGGTATCGAGAGATTGGGGCTGACCGACGGGGACGTAAAGGAGCTGGTCACAGCCCTTTTGAACGCCAATAGCGACGATGGTTACTACGATATATACTTCGCGTACGGTAAGACGGGAAAGATCTCGTCGGGAAGCGGATGGACTCCTCCAGACGAGTACGATGCTAGGAAGCGATCGTGGTATGAGAAGGCCGAAAAAGCGGCCATGGGCACGGTCGTTTTTGAGGATCCCTACATCGATCCTGGTTCTGGTGAGATGGTAGTGACCGCCGCCCAGGCGGTGTATGACGAAAAAGGCGGGGTGATCGGAGTGGCGGCAAGCGATGTCTATATATCCGATCTTTCCGATTTCGTGTCAAGCGCCAGGATCTTTGGTCACGGAACTGGTTCGATGGTTCAGAGCGATGGTTTGATCATATCCCATCCTAAGAAGGAGTATATCCTTAAGGGCAACATATTGTCAGATTCGTTTGACGATACAGTGCGTGCGATGGGGCGTCGAATGGTAGCAGGCGAGACCGGTTTTATCGATTATGAAGAAGAGAATGAGGACATCAGAGGTTTTTTTGCTCCCGTAAGAGGCTACGATTATTCTTTGGGCGTCAACTTCCCTATGTCGGTAATAGACGGTATGGTTAGAACCTTGACAGTTATCCTTTTGATTATCGCAGCAGGTGCTCTTATCGTTTGTGCCTGTGTGGTCTTTATGGTGACCAGGAGCATCGATAAAGGACTGTCCGATATGGATAAAAACTGTAAAAAATTGGGAGAGGGCGATCTTGCGGCTCGTTTCGATGACACGGGAAAAGACGAGCTCTCCAGGATGGCTGGCGCATTGAACGGTATGATAACGTCGGTTTCGGATGTCATCAGGGGAATCAGGACCGAGTCAGTTGAGACCACCAGACAGGCTGAGACCCTGGCAGCTCTCTCCGAGGAAACCCTGGCCTCAATGGAGGAGGTTGACGCCTCCTTGTATCGGGTCAAGAAAGTGATAGACGATGCATCTGCCATCGTTAACGACACCAGTTCGTCCGTTCAGGAGATTGCTGGTAACGCCGAGATTACAGCGACTAACTCTACGGAGGGAGCTACACAGGCATCTCAGGTTACCTCTATCGCTAGAGATGCGGTCGAGGAGGTTGCTTTGGTCCTTAATTGCGTTAGGGATGCTAAAGTAAAATCAGGGCAAAGCATAGGAGAGATGAGAGAGCTGGGGCAGGCGGTAGATGCTATATCGTCTTTTGTCAGCACCATAACCTCCATAGCCGATCAGACCAACCTGTTGGCCTTGAACGCCGCGATAGAGGCGGCCAGGGCGGGAGATGCAGGAAGAGGGTTTGCGGTTGTGGCAGAGGAGGTCCGTAAGCTGGCGGAGGAATCGGCCCAAGCTTCTCAGGAGGTGACCAAGCTCATGTCCGTCCTGCAGGGACATTCTCAGAGTTCCATCGATGCGACCGAGGTTACCGAGGACCTACTGGTCAAATCCCTAGGGGCTGCCGAGTCGACCGAGAGGCGACTTCAAGACGTTACGGACGCTATGGTGAAACTGGATGAGGTGATTAAAAACATAGCGGCGCTAGCTCAGGAACAGGCGTGTTCCTCGGAGGACATCTCCACCGCGATAGAAAAAGTGGTAGATTCCAACAGAGACGCTCTGGACTCGACCGAGTCGATCTCCTCTTCCACGCAGGAGACCACTCGGGCTGCCGAAAACATAGCTATGGAGGCCCAGACCATGGCAGCTACGGCGGAGCGTCTTCAGAAATTGGTTGATATTTTCCATTTTCAAAACGATGAACTGTATCCAGTAAAAAGGCTTGAGCCCTCTCGCTAAAAAGAAGAGCTTATAAGAGAAAGGAGCTCCCAGGATGGGCCGATGACGGCCCATCCTGGGAGCTCCTCGTTGTCTTTAAAGGGAGTTAGCTATCTCCCTTATGGATTGAACCGTGTAGTCCACCTGCTCTTCCGTGGAGAAAAAACCCACGCTCAACCTCAACGCTCCGTCCGGGAAGGAACCCAGGGTCTTATGGGCTATTGGGGCGCAGTGTAGGCCTGGACGAGCCTCTATATCGAGCTCTGTCAGCTTTCGGGACAGCGAATCGTTGCCGATGCCATCCAAGTTTACGGGGAAAACAGGGAGCCTGTTATTCATTGTGGATGGACCGTAAAGGCGTATTCCCTTAACGGACTTCAGCTCCTCCAGGAGCCTCTCTCCCAGTTCCATCTCCCTCCTGTGGACGTTCTCTATGCCGGTCTTCTCAAGCCACTCTAGTGCCGCCATCAGGCCAGCTATCCCTGGGAGGTTAGGGGTTCCCGACTCGAACTTTGTAGGCATAACAGTGGGCTGAAAGTCGTCCTCGGATAAAATGCCCGTTCCTCCCTCTATGAGGGGGTCGCATTTTTCGGCGAAAGACGGGTTCCAGAGGATTCCGCCTGTGCCCTGAGGTCCCATCAGGCCTTTGTGACCGGTAAAGCATATCGCCGAGGCGTTGAGGTCAACGGCAGAGATCGGCAGAACTCCTGCGGTCTGAGCGGTGTCCAGGACGAAACATATACCCTTTTGGGAGCAGATCTCTCCTATTTTTCGTATGTCCTGGATCGATCCACATAGATTGCTGCACACAGCCATTACCATCAGATCGACCTTTTTATCCTTCGTGTAGGCCTCGAAAACCGATGGATCGAGCCTTCCGTTCTCGTCACAGTTTAGAATTTCAAGGTGAACCCCTTTGGTGGAGAGGTTCCTCAATGGCCTCGTCACTGAGTTGTGCTCCATAGAGGTCGTGACCGCCGTCATGCCTGGCTTGAGATATCCCTTGAGGACCACGTTGAAGGATTCGGTTATACAGGAAGTGAAGGTAACATATCTTGGGTCGTGGTTCTCGTAGCCATCCATCATCCTGGCTATGGCCTTCCTGCACTCGGTGACCATGTCGGTGGTCCTGTTGTCCCTCTCCGAGCTGCCCCCTCTGGAGAGGTTAGCCCCCCTACCAACGATGAAATCGAAAATGGCCTTGGGGACGCAGTCTGGTTTCGGCCAGCTGGTGGCGGCGTTGTTCATGTATACGGACATGTTACCCCTCTTTTCTTAGTCGAATAAGTTACCACTCTTAATTCTATAGTCCACAGCCTCACAGTAAAGGGCCTTATAGCCTCTTAAACCCATCTATTTTTATATGTGTTTCGTTCTCCTCGGACAGATGTTATCTTAATGTCCTCTAGAGAGGGGAAGGGGTGTTTTTGTGATGGAAGCGTTCTCCGAAAAGGAGATATCCTTTATAAGGTCCAAGTTGAACAGCAGATATAAAGAGGTCAGTGAGGGGCCCGAGGGGTTGTTTCAGTATCCTGTAGGTGAAGAGGGGCTTTCTACGTTGGGATACCCAAAGGATATAATAGAATCACTGCCCCAAGCCGTCCGCAGCGGGTTCTGTGGGGTGGGGAATC
>CAYNAN010000031.1:0-8579 GCA_964395085.1 uncultured Synergistaceae bacterium | reverse complement strand
ATAATAGAATCACTGCCCCAAGCCGTCCGCAGCGGGTTCTGTGGGGTGGGGAATCCCTTTTCGTTGGGGACCCTTGAGCCTGGTTCAAAGGTGCTGGATCTAGGATGTGGGGTCGGAGTTGACTCTCTGGTCGCCTCGGCGATGGCTGGACCGATGGGCAAGGTTATCGGGATCGACGTCTCGGAGCACATGCTCCACAGGGCGGAGGAAAATCGGCTTATGTTGGGAGGGGATAACCTTCGCTTTCTCCTCTCCGACGCGGAGGACATACCTCTGGAAGATCGATCTGTGGACGTCATAATAACCAACGGGGTTCTGAACCTTGTGGTGGACAAAAGGCTGGCCCTGGAGGAGTGTTTCAGGGTGCTGGACGACGGAGGGGAGATGTGGATAGCCGATCAGGTCCTGACCGACGACGGGCCCCTGTCCCACAAGGACAGAGTTCGCCAGTGGGCTGGCTGACTGGGAGGGGCTGTTCCAGAAAAGGTTTTTCTGGATATACTGGAGAGGTCGGGCTTTTCCTCCGTCGATTTTATGGGAAGGACCGGGATGTGCAGCTCCCCCAGGACCGAGGGAGCCCTATTTAGAGCGATAAAAAAACGAAAGGCTGGTGTTTAAGATGCTGTATCGTCCCGTGAGAAGAAAAGACCGAGAGGTCTCGGACCTGTCCTGGATGGAGTCGGTGCTGGACAGGGCCCTTGCCTGTCACCTATCCCTTTTCGACGGAGAGTGGCCCTACGTTATTCCCCTGACTTTCGGCTACGAGCCGGGCCATCTCTACTTCCACTCCGCCAAGGAGGGCAAGAAGATCGACATAATTCGCTCGAACCCAAAGGCGTCATTCTGCGTCGAGGTCGACGCGGTGCCCTTCCCCAACCCGAAGGGGAGGAGCGGTCTGCTCCTCCCCTATAAAAGCGTCGTAGGCTACGGCCAGGTCTCGGTTGTCCCCGACGACGAAGAGGACCGAAAAAGGCACGGCCTGGCGGTCCTGGCGGCTCACTACTGCCGTCAGGGCGTGGACATCCCTCGGCCCAGAGCACTGCTGGACAAGGTCGCCGTCTTGGACCTGGAGATAGTCCACATGACGGGCAAGCAGAAAGGGCCTTTTATCGAGAGATAGAGCCTATTTCTCCACGAAAAGATCGGTGAAGCGGAACTCCACCGTGTCCACCAGCCCCCTGTTGGTGAGCCTGAGCTCGGGCAGACAGGCCAGAGGCAGCAGGGCCATGGTCATGAAAGGCGAGTGGAGGTCGCACCCCAGGTCCTTCCAGGCCCGGTCCAGCGCCGCCACCGACGCCGCCACGGTCTTGGCTGGCTCCTCGCTCATGAGCCCAGCAACAGGCAGGGGCAACAGGGCCAGGACTTTGCCGTCCTTTACGGCGATCATGCCCCCTCCTGCCTCGGCCAGGGTGTTGGCCGCCAGGACCATGTCGTCGTCGTTGGTCCCGACCACCATCAGGTTGTGGGCGTCGTGGGCCACGGTGGAGCCGACCGCTCCCCCCTTGAGGCCGAAGCCCGTCACGAAGCCCAGTCCCCTGGTTCCGGTGGCCTTGTGGCGCTCGAACACGGCGATCTTAGCCACGTCCTGATCTAAAGAGGCAGGGACGGCGCCGTCCACCACCGAAAGCTCTATCTCCCGGGAGTAGGTCCCCACGTGGGCCTCTATTATCTCCATGACCCTGGCTGTGACGGAGGTAGCGCCCTCAGGGGCCACCACCTTGAGATCTTCCTTGGTGACGGGGCCAGCCAGTCGGACGGATTTCTTGGCGAAATCGGGAACAGTGGATCTTTCGATAGGGACGACCATCTCGCCCTTCTCGGCGACCAAGACCCCGTTGTATATGACCTTATGGACCGAAACCCGGGACAGGTCCGACAGCAGCACCATGTCGGCGAACTTCCCAGGGGAGATGCTCCCTATCTCGTAGGCCTTGCCGAAATACTGGGCGGTGTTTATGGTCACCATCTGGATGGCCCTGATGGGGTCCAATCCCTCCTCTATGGCCCGGCGGACGATGTGATCCAGGTGTCCCAGGGACAAAAGGGTGTCAGGGTGGGCGTCGTCGCAGACTAAAAGGGCGAAACGGGTGTCTATATGGCTCTCGGTGACGCTCCTGATCGTCTCTTTAACGTCGTGCCACGCCGAGCCCTCTCTCATCATGGCGTACATCCCAAGGCGCATCCGAGCCAAGGCGTCCTCCTTGCTGACCGACTCGTGGCAGGAACTGACCCCCGAGGCTACGTAGCCGTTGAGCCCTCTGTCTAAGTCAGGCATGGAATAGTGTCCCGTGACAGGCTTGCCGGAGCGCAGTGTGGCGGCTATCTCACCGTGTGCGTGGTCGCTTCCCATAAGAACCCCTGGAAAGTTCATTAGCTCCCCGAGACCGGCGATGCCGTCCCAGGTCATGGCCTCGGCCACCTCCGCCGGGCCGAACTCGGCGCCCGAATCCTCGAAGCCCGGCACGGCTGGAACACAGGAAGGCATTGTGGCCCACACGTTCATCGGGACGTCCTTTCCGTCCTCGACCATAAGCTTGACGCCCTCCATGCCCAGGACGTTGGCTATCTCGTGGGGATCCATGAAGATGCCCGTCGTCCCGTGGGGAACCACCGTCCTGGCGTACTCCCTGACGGTTATCATGCTGCTCTCCACGTGGATATGGCCGTCGAGAAATCCCGGAGCTAAAACCATGCCCTCGCCGTCCACCACGGTGGTTTTCTCGCCGACGGTGTGGCTGGCGTCGCCTACGTAGGCTATATGGCCCGACTTGACCGCCACGTCCGTCTTGTCCTGGATCTCCCCTGTGTTGACGTTAAGGAGCCTGGCGTTTTTCACCACCAGATCGGCGGGCAAATTCCCCTGTGCCACGGCCACGAGCTCCTTGCTCACCTGATGGAGCGGCAGTCTTGCGTAATTTCCCTTATCGCTCATATAAAATCCCTCCTTCGTGAGGCCATGGGCCTCTTTTAGTTGAGAGTGTATCAAAAAACGTGGTGGGCCTCACCGAGGAGGATAAACCACGGAGAAGGTCTCGCATATGACCGGGGTATCCTCGTGGAACTTGAGGCCCACCGATTCGAGCTCTCTGGTGAAAAATCGCCTGTGCACCTCCCGCCAGAAGTCCAGGGAGCGGTCTCCCTCTCCTTCCGTGGCGGCGAACTGGGCGGTGACCTCGCGGAAAGGGACTATCTCTATCGCCTCGGTCCTTATTATGCACTTGGCGACACCCTCCCAGTCGGTGATGACCGAGAATCCCCCGACCTTTGGGATCTCTTCCCCGCCCTCCTCCATAGCCTCCAGAGAGGACGCCGTCGCCCTCTTAACACCGTCCAAAACCAGCTGGGCCAGCTCGTCGGCGTCGGCTTCGTTGTCGCAGAAGTGCCAGGACTCGTAGGCCGGGGCCTCGGTCTCCGATATGCCCTCCTGGTTCAGATAGTTTAGCCAGATTTCACGTACAGATGGATGTGTTTGGGGCATATTTAAGTCCTCCTGTGAAGGGATAGAAGCTCTTCTCGCTCAGTCTAACCATAAGCTCGGGGATCATCAAGGGGAAAAAAGAGGCCCCTCCTCGTGGAGGGGCCTCTCGATTTATCTGTTACCGATACGTGGGGTTAGAAGCCCACCGACACCCCGAGCCGTCTGCTGTCGGCGCCGCCGTTCATCATGCCGTCTTTGAAGAGTATTCCCTGGGCGGTTCCGATGTGGGAGACCGCCTCGACGTCGTGTCCTCTCATGTTCAGGAACATGACGGTCTCAGGATCGATAAAGTTCTCTATCTGTAGCCTGGAGGCCTTGCCGTTGTTGGCATGGGCATGAGCCCTTGGCTGTTCGATGGCCTGGTCCATGGTCATGCCGAAGTCGATGACGTTCATGATGAGCTGGCCCACGGTGGTTATGATGCGCCAGCCACCGGCGGCTCCAACGGTCATGAAGGGCTGTCCCTGAGGATCGAGGACGATGGTGGGGCTCATGGAGGAGAGAGGCCGTTTGCCAGGCTCAGGTGCGTTTACGCTCTCCGGATTCTGGGAAAAATCGTCCATCTGGTTGTTGAGCACGAAGCCGTACTCAGGGACCATCACGCCGGATCCGAAAAAGTAGTTCACCGTGTTCGTCGATGAGACGATGTTGCCCCTCTGGTCCACGACGGAGAAGTGGGTCGTTGAGACCTGTTCGCTCACTGCGTCGCCTATGTAGGCCGTCTTGTTGGCCTCACTATCGTAGGGCCATGGGTTGCCTGGCTCCACCTTTTCCATTACCTCGTAGGGCTTGATCCTCTCGAAGAGGGTTTTTGCGTAGGCCTTGCTAGTGAGCCCCATGAGTGGGACGTCCAAAAAGGCCGTATCTCCCATGTACTTTTGACGGTCTGCGAATACGAGCTTGAGGGATTCTCCCAGGTAGTGGAGATATTCCGGTCCGTTTGCGATCCAGCCTCCCACCGGAAGGTTCTCCATGATGTTAAGCAGCTCGACTATGTGGGTTCCTCCGCTGGAGGCAGGGGGGCAGGAAAAAATTTCGTATCCCCTGTAAGTTCCGCGAACGGGCTTGCGGATGGCCACGTCGTATTCTTTCAGGTCCGCCAAAGCCATGTTTCCGCCGGCATTGTTGACCGCCTCAACCACCGCCTTGCCTATGGGGCCGTCGTAAAATGCCTTTCTCGGCCCCTTATCCCCTATGAGCTTAAAGGCCTCGGCCAGTTTAGGCTGCTTCACGATGTCGCCGGCCTGTAGGGGGAAGCCCTCCACGTCCAGGAAGGCCACGTTAGCTATGTCGTTGTAGTCGGTGAGCTTCTCCATGTTGTCTTTTATGATATCGTTCTGCATGGGGACGAGGACAAAGCCCTCCTCCGCCAGACGAATCGCTGGAGCTGCTACCTCCGCCCAGGTCATGGTTCCGTACTTGGTGAGGGCGGTCCATAGCCCCAGCGCCTGTCCGGGGACCGCTACCGATAGCCCACCTAGCTTGGAGCTCTTTTTATTTTTTGACTCCTCTGAGGCGTACATATCCTTTGTGGGGCTTTTAGGGGCGGTCTCACGGTAGTCTATGACCACGACCTCGCCGGTCTCGGCGAACCGCACCGTCATGAATCCGCCTCCGCCTATGCCCGATGCGTTTGGCTCCACCACGTTTAAGGCCAGTGCCGTGGCCACGGCGGCATCAACGGCGTTGCCGCCTTTTCGCATTATCTCCACTCCCGCCTTTGAGGCCAGCTCGTGGGCTGAGGAGACCATGCCGTGTTTTGAAAACACGTCGGTGATCTCAGCCCTCGGCGCTGCTGTGGCCATCCCTGCTAGGGTCGCGATAAGAGCCATTGTGCAGCACAGTAGGTGAATTTTCTTCATATAAAGATACCTCCTCTGATAGTTAAGGATACTTCATAAGCTTTCTCACCTTACAGTTATACAGCTCTCAAGTAGCTTCGTCTATATTTTTCTCTTTTTTCTCTTTTCGGTCCTATCGAGGAGGATAGACCACAGAGAAGGTCTCGCACACGGCTCCGGTGTCATCGTGAAACTTGAGCCCAAGCTCCTCCATCGCTCTGGTGAAGCTCTCTTTATGGACCCTCCTCCAATAGTCTAGGGACTTGTCTCCCTCTCCCTCAGTGGCGGCGAACTGGGCCGTGACCTTTCGGAAGGGGACTACCTCCACCTTCTCCGTCTTTATGACGCACTTGGCGATACCCTCCCAATCGGTGACGATCGACAGGGCTCCTGCCTTGGGAACCTCCTCCCCCTCCTCCAGAGTGCATTCCAAAGACGATGTGGTGCCCTTCTTGACCCCGTCCAGGACCAGCTGGGCCAGCTCGTCTGCGTCGGCTTTGTTGTCGCAGAAGTGCCAGGACTCGTAGGCAGGGGCGTCTGATTCCGATATGCCCTCCTGCTTTAGATAGTTTAGCCACATTTCTCTCACCGATAGGTGTAGCTCCGTCATGCTTATAATGCCTCCTCTTTCGTCTCTTTTTAGTCCTCCCTGACTTTTTGTGTATGTGATATCCTCTAAAGGATCCACAGTTCAGTGAGGGGGTTGTTGTTTTGTCCGTCACCGTCAGGGATATTCTCAATATGGCCGAGCTAAAGGGTGCCAATGTCCTGGCCGGGGCCTCTGGTCTCGACAGGCCGGTCTCCAACGTCAACGTCATGGAGGCGCCGGATATCGTCCGCTGGCTCCACGGCGGTGAGTTTATCCTCACCGCAGCCTACGCCTTTCGGTCCGATCCTGAAAGCCTCATGGCCCTTCTGGAGCAGATGAGGGACTCGGGGGTCTCGGCCCTTGGAATAAAGCTCAAGCGGTTCATAGACGAGCTCCCCCCTAGCTGTATCGCCGAGGCGGATCGACTTTGTCTTCCCATCGTGGAGCTCCCGTCCCATCTGGCCTTTGGGGATATCATATTTCCAATACTGTCCAAAATAGTCGACGAAAGCGTCGGGGACGTAAGGTTCTCCGAGGCGATATTGCGGTCCTTCTACTCCCTGATGGCCTCCGGCGGGACGATACAACAGATACTTTATACCATAAGGAGCTTTTTAAGGGAGGACGTGGGCTATATCGACGTCATAGGCAGGGAGAGATACGTCTGTGGGGCCTCCAGGGATTTCGACGAGACGGTCCACTGTGACACGGTTCAGAGCCTGATCCACAGCTATATATCCGAGCCAGTGGCCCTCGCGGGGAAGATCTACGGCTATATCGTGATAAACGTCCTTATCACCGACGACGTCGATCGTCAGTGGAGCCTCGTCCTGGAGCACGCCAAGAGCGCGGTATTGGTCTGTGCCCAGAGGGACATGGTGGCCCGAGAAACCGAGAGGCGATACAGGGATGAGTTCGTCCAGGACCTGCTGTTTAAGAACATCCGCTTTGAGAGGGAGCTTTGGGCCAGGGCGGAGCGGTTCGACTGGGATTTCAGGGGGCGATTTCAGGTTATAGTGGCCGATATCGACGGCTATAAGTCCTGCATAGGCGACTCGGACGGAAATCCCAAGTGTATCGGCCTTGAGGAGAAAAGGGAGAAGATAATAGGCATCTGCGTCGACGCCATGAGGGCCTCTTACCCCAAGATCCCCTACACCACCATGACCGACATGGTTGTCTTTCTGCTTCCGCTGAAGGAAGGATCTCCGATGCCCCCCCTTAAGGATATCCTTCCAAGGATCAGGGCCATGGTAAAAGAGAGGACCGGTTTCTCCGTGACCATAGGCGTAGGGGAGCCCAAGGAGAGCTGTTTTCTCTGTCACGAAAGCTACGACGAAGCCAGGGAGGCCATAAACACAATAAGGCCCATAATGGGAGGGGACCGGGAGGTCTACTGGGGCAGGATGGGGATGTATTCTGTGCTGGCCTCGATCAGCAGATCCACCGAATCGGAGCGTTTCTACATGTCGCAGCTTGGCCCTCTCATAACGATGAAGGACGAGGGGCGGTCCGAGCTCCTGGACACTCTGGAGGCCCTGGTCCACTGTAATTGGTCCCTCAAGAACACCGCCTCTCATCTGTGCGTACATTACAACACCCTTCGATACAGGATGGAGAAGGTCCACCAGCTACTTGGGTCCGACCTGGAATCCTCCGACGATAGATTGAGCGTCGCCATGGCATTGAAGCTGTACGTTCTCTCCAAAGACAGAACCTTCCGTTAGGCCAGGCCTATGTCTGCGATCCCTGTGTAAAGTTGCCAAAAAATACGGTCAATTTTGGTGTAAATAGTTTCTGAGATGTTAGAAACGCCCCAAATTGGGAACTTTGGTTCTCAATTCGGGGCGTTTTTTGTCCCTTTATCACGATGATCTGCCTCAGCGAAAAAAATAGAATGAGGTCGTCACAGGGAGGGAGATCGTAATGGAGCTTGAAGTTTCATCTGATCGTATAAAAAAAGACATCGAGACCATCGAGACCCTGAGCAGGGACGACGAAAGGGGCAGGACATGCTTTTCCTACAGTGACCGGGATATGGCTGTCAGGTCCTACCTGATGGATCAGATGGCCGACCTAGGCATGGAGATCTCCGTCGACGGGGTGGGCAACGTGAGAGGCCGTCTTCCCGGTCGAACGGAACTTCCCCCGGTACTGAGCGGTTCCCACGTGGACTCGGTCTTCCAGGGAGGGGACTACGACGGAGTGGTCGGCGTGGTGGCGGCGCTTGAGGTCGCCAGATGCCTCGCCCAAAGGGATAAACCCCTTAAAAGGCCATACGAGGTGGTGATCTTCTCCGAGGAGGAGGGATCCAACTTCGGCGTCACCTGCGCTGGAAGCAAGGCAATGACCGGCTATCTGTCCCTGGAGGACGTAAAAAAGCTCTTATCTCAGTCGGGAATGTCCATGTACGACATGTGCAGCTTCAGAGGGTTCGATCCAGACATGATTACGTCCCAGAGGGTGGCCCCCGGTGAGATACACGCCATGGTGGAGCTCCACGTGGAGCAGAGCGTAGTTCTCGAGTCCGAGTCCATGGAGATAGGTGTAGTCCAATCCATAGCCGGACTGTGCCAGAGCAGGATCACCTTTAAGGGATCTGCGAACCACGCCGGTTCCACTCCCATGAGGCTGAGACAGGACGCTTTGGTCGGAGCCGCCAGGGTTATCT
>CAYNAN010000030.1:0-25129 GCA_964395085.1 uncultured Synergistaceae bacterium | reverse complement strand
GTCGAAAATACGTTTGGGCGAGACAGGGCGCAGGCGGAACGATCTCTCCGAGGGGACTCAAAGGCGAGTTTTTAGAGATGTCCCCTGAAGGGGCGGAAAAACCGCCTGGGTCGCTCAGCCAGGGTAAACATCTCCCGATCTCCGTCCGAGTCCCCGTAGACGAACACGGGCTCCCTCAGTTTTCCGAAGGCCCGTTTTATCCTGCGAACCTTCTCCGGGCCACGACAGTTTTTTCCCACCATCCGCCCTGTGAGGATGCCGGAGCGATCCTCCATCTCGGTAGCTATAAGGGAGTCGATCCCGTGAACGGCACACCATGGAGCAAGCCAGTCCACGACCGACGCCGATACCACGGCGACGTGATCTCCTCTGCCTCTATGCCAGGCTATCCTGTCCAGAGCCCCTGGACGTAACACTCTGTCGAGGTCGCCCACGAAGGCATCGCAATGGGAGAGAAGAACCGACCTTGGAGTTCCACCCCAAAGACGAGACAGAAAGGCCTGTTTCATAGAGTGGCGACGGTCCGAGGCGAAGGCGCTTACCGCCGCCTCGGCCGCCGCTACAGCGACTTTGCCGATTCCGAACACCTTTTTATGGAACAATACGCAGGAATCGCAGGTAGTGATGGTCCCGTCGAAGTCGAAAAGGGCTATCCCCATAGGTCTAGAGTCCAAACTCCTCCGGGGCTATACCCACAACGGCGCAGATCTCCTTGACGACGGCCTTCTCCGAGTCATCGAAGTTTCCGTCGGCCCCTCCAACCGATATAGCAACAGCCACAGCTATCCTGGCCTCCTCGGGCTTGCCCTTGAGCTTCCCCATGGCATTAAGGGCCTGGGCCTTTCCTATGGTGAGGTCGAAGCCAAATCCAGCCATGAAGTTATCGAAGGACTTAACCACGTCGCTCATGCCGAACACCGAGAGCTCAGGGCTGTTCTGTATAAAGCCCATCATCTTGGCCTTTTCCGACGTGTCCACGACGCCGTCGGCGTAGGCCACCAGGGCACAGCCTGCGACTATGGCCTCCAACATGTCCTTGTTCTTATACTGCTTTACCTTCGTTGACAGATCACTGAACTTTCCTTTGAATACGTCAAGAAATCCCATAAATATCCCTGCCTTTCTACTGAGTAAGTTTCTTCCTCGAAATTCCCCTTAACACCTCTCCTACGACCAGAACCGCACTTGTCCCCAGGAATATGAGTGCCCAATCCAACGGGGAAAGGGGGACGGTCCTGAAGAAGGCGCCACCGTACTGCACCACTATGACCTGAAACACCGCTATTCCAGCGGCGATAAGCAGGAAAGCCCTGTTTTCAAGTATACCAGAGGCGGCGCTGACGGTCCTGCCGAAGACCCTAGCGTTGAACATATTCCAAAACTGTAGGAACACGAAGGAGGAGAAGAACACGGTCAGCTCCCTCTCAGTGACCCCGCCTGAGCCTATGATCATGAGCCAAGCTATCATGATGACCGCAAACGTGCCACCTGTGATGGAGATGTTTTTGATCATGGACGGCGACAGTATGAAGGCCTCAGGATCCCTGGGCTTGGCAGACATGACGTCGTCGTGAGGAGGCTCTGAGGCCAGGGCTAAGGCAGCCAAAGTGTCCATTATGAGGTTTATCCAAAGCATCTGTATGACCGTGAAGGGGAGAGACACCCCTATAAACGGCCCCATGAAGGCCACGGACAGGGCCGCAAGGTTTATGGTCAGCTGGAACAGTATGAACCTCTGGATGTTGGCGTAGAGGCTTCTGCCCCACTTGACCGCCCTGACTATGGAGGCGAAGGAGTCGTCGAGAAGCACTATGTCTGCGGCCTCTTTGGCGACGTCGGTTCCGCTCATCCCCATGGCAAGCCCTACGTTGGCGAAGTTGAGGGCAGGAGCGTCGTTTGTCCCGTCCCCTGTGACTGCCACGACCTGGCCATTCTCCTGGAGGGTCTTGACCAGTTTTCTCTTGTCGAGTGGCCTTGCTCGCCAGATTATCTTGACCCTCTTGACCGCCTCCCTCGCCTCCTGGTCGGAGAGCTGGGAGAAGGCCGATCCGTCGATGGAGATGACGTCGGGGTCGTCGTCCTCTAAGACTAGGCCGCACTGTCTGCCTATCTCTATAGCGGTGGCCTTGACGTCCCCTGTTACTATCTTGACGTCGATCCCTGCCGCTAGGGCGGCTTTCACGGCGCCCGGAACCTCGTCCCTGACCGGATCCATTATGGCTGCGAACCCAAGCCATCTCATGCCGCCCAGGTCCTCCAGGGCGCTTTCAGGGGATTCGCCGGGCCTGAGATCCCTGGTGGCGAATCCTAGGGCCCTCATACCTCTGGCCTGAAGGGCCGTAACAGCCTCTATCACGGAGGAGCTGTCCTGCCCGTCGCAGAGGCCAAGTATTATCTCCGGAGCTCCCTTGACGTGGAGGACGTCCCCTACGACTGTCGCCATGAGCTTTCTCTCTGTTGAGAATGGGAGCCTGGCCTGTATTCTGTTCTCGTCCCTTATCCTCATGGAGTTGAAGCCATTTTCCTCCATGGCCATGAGCAGGGCGCATTCTGTGGGGTTGCCCAGGCAGGTCTGTTTCCCAGCTGAGTCCTCGCCGACCGTGGCGCTGGAGTTCATAGCTATGGAGAGGGCCATAAACTCGTCCAGGTCGAAGGATGTCTCCACCACCTTCATCTCGTTTTTGGTCAGAGTGCCGGTCTTGTCGGAGCAGATGACGCTGGCGGCACCGATGGTCTCGCAGGCGTGCATCCGCCTGACCAGGTTGTTGTCCTTCATCATGGCCCTCATGGAGTATGCCAGGGACAGGGTGACGCTCATAGCCAGACCCTCAGGGACCGCCACGACTATGATGGTTACCGCGATCATGAAGTACTCAACCAGGGATCGCAGTACGTCCGAGGGCATCCAGAGGGACGGAGATTTACCGATATATCCCGACATGGCGAGCCCCATCGCCCCTACTATGAGCAGGCCTAAACCCAGCCCCACCGTGACTATCCAGCTTTTTGCGCCGGGAGAGTCTATAAAGGAGGGGACGTCCCTCTTTATCCCGGCCAGCTCAAGCCCGTCGTAGAAGATGGGAACCCATACTTTTGACAGGACCACCAACATGGCGGCTATGCCAACCCAGAAGAGCTTCCACTGCCCCTGGTCCAGCACTAGATCACCGGAGGAGGCCCCCCTCCACACCAGAGCCGTGAAGAGGCCCGCAGCGACGCCGAATCCCACTACCCCTATGAGCTTTGAAAGGCCCTCAAGCTGTTTGTTAAGGGGGGTTTCCTCGCCGGTCTCCTCCGCAGCTGCCTTGGCGGTTCGGCCTATCTCTGTCCCGTCTCCAACCGCTGAGACCTTCATGACCCCGTCTCCCTCTCGGATGGCGCAACCCCTGAGGAGAAAGTCGACCGGGTAGGCCTTGCCCTCGTCGGAGGACGATCCGGCTATGTCCTTTTTCACCGGGACCGATTCCCCTGTCAGCTTTGACTCGTCCACCCTGAGGCCCAGAGCCTCCAGCAGGTGGCCGTCGGCTGGGATCTCCTCCCCGGTCTCAAGTATCACCACGTCTCCGACGACTATGTCCTTTTTGGGGACCGACGTGATTACGTCGTGTCTGAACACCTTGACAGGAGTCTCGTCCTGAGAGGTCAGCAACAGGTCGAACTCCTTCGCCGCCTTGAACTCGTTGGCGAAGGCCAGCCCAGTGGCCAGCAGCACCGCCACTGCTATGCCCAAACTGTCCAGGTATTCGCCGTGCATGGCCCCTGTGATGAAGGAGATGACCACAGCAACCAGCAGTATCCTTATGACAGGATCCTCGAACTTCTCCAAAAACAGCTTCCACCATGGATCCCTCTCGGTTGGGGTCAGGACGTTGGACCCGTGCTCTATGCGGCTGAGCTCCACTTCCTGATCGGTAAGTCCTCTGTAGGACATTCTGTACGTTCAACCCCTTCTAAGTTAACCATCATCCACCGCTAGCTCTTCCGGGGATGTCCTATACTGTCTTGTCTCTTACTTTCTGCCTGCCTTCCAGTTAAAACCAAACTTATAGTGTTCGTCGCAGGGTTTGTGATTGTCGAAGTATATTTCCTGCTTGCTCAGCTCCAGGCCGTTGCCGTGGTTCTCGAACAACCCTACAGCGCAGAATTTTTTCTCCGCCTCCGGGTTGTCCAGCCTTATGGTTATCTCCTCCGTGCCGGTGTTGATCGTCAGTCTGCCGTTTACGTCGGAGAACCGAGCGGTTCCCTCGTATATGAAGGAGAATATAAGCACCCTTTTTAGCAGCTCTGGCCTGAATATAGTCATGTTCTCGCCGTCGCTGGCGCTGCCGCTCCTGTCGTCCTTATCCAGGAGGATGAAAGGGGAGCTGGACTCGGATCCCAGATAGCCTCCCAGAGGCTGAATAACCCCTTTATGTCCGTCTTTCATCTCGAACATACAGCCCAGATCCAGGTCGACGTTTCCTCCTCCGCCGCCCAACAACGAGGAGAAGAAGCCCTTCTTGGGCTGTTGGTCCGGTCCCTTGCTGTCCCAGTTCAGGTTTATCCTTATCCTCTGGCCTTCTTTTTTCTCCAGGGAGAGGAGCTTTTTCTCTCCCCTCTTCTCTAAGGTTATCTTGCTAAGGGAGACGGAACGAGATGGGGGCACTGGGGCGGCAGGGGCCGGAAGGACCAGGTCGGGCAGTCCATAGAAGGCCGCCAGAGCGCCAAATCCCTTGGAGAAGCCCTGGGCCTCCACAGAAAACCTCCAGCTTCCGGATTTTCGATATAGCTCCACCAGTACGCCGTCTTTAGCTCCCTCCAGTTCGACGCCTATGTCGCAGGAATCTGAGAGGGACCCACTCTCCACCTTCATAGAGCAGGAGGAAGGCGATACCTCGGACCTGAACGCCACTGCCAATCTGTCCACGTCGGTGGGAATGGAGGACAGCGTCACCGAGACAGAGTCGTCGCCGCTAAATGCAATGAACCCCGGGAAGAGGTTGTTCCACGGGACCGATACCCTTCCAGGCCCCGACGCTTTGGAGCTCTCGTCCAGGAGGAAACAGACGAGGCTCGCCTTCACGCCCAAGAGGGAGACACGGAACGTGTCTCCCTCCAATACCTGCCTCTGTCCTTTTACCAGCATAGAAAAGCCTCTATCTGGCCAGGCTATCCAGTTTGGATTTAAGCTCAGGGCTTATGGACTTAGCCCGCTCGGAGAGGGCGAGAAGGACGGCCTTCTCAACGTCGTCCAACTGTCCGTCTCCCTCCACCATGGAAATAAGCCACCTGCCCTCATCGTCGTCGACAACTCCGGGAGTTTCATCGTCGGCCAGGAGGAAATCGACGATCGCATCCACCATGAGGTCCTTCCACTGGGGGCAGTTCTCCTTGCCTGATACAGCGTCGTTCAGACGGAAGAGAAACTCAGCCTCCTCCTTGTCTATGACGCCATCATCGAATATAACTTCCCTTATGCGATCCACTTCCTGCTTGTCTATCACTCCGTCCGCCAGGATCTGATCGGCAAATACCTTTAGGTCTACCTTTGACACGAAAAAAACCTCCTTTTATACGTTTACGCCGTAGTTTCTGGCGAGAGGGGCCAGGCCACCGGTGTAACCCTGACCGACCGCCCTGAACTTCCACTCCGAACCATGACGATACACCTCGCCAAAGATCATGGCTGTATCGGTGCTGGCATCCTCGGAGAGGTCGAACCTTGCGATCTCCACGTTATTCTCCTTGTTGACTATGCGGATGAAGGCGTTTTTGACCATGCCGAAGTTCTGCTTTCTGGAGTCAGCCTCGTGGATGGTTACGGCGAAGGCGAGCTTCTGCACGTCGGTGGGGACCACGTCAAGCTTTACGATAAGGGCCTCATCGTCACCGTCACCGGCGCCGGTACGGTTGTCTCCTGTGTGTTCCACCGATCCACAGCTGGATTTAAGGTTGTTGTAGAAGATGAAGTCGCCGTCTCCACGGACCTTGTCGCCGTCTTTGAGCATGAAGCACGAAGCGTCAAGGTCGAAGTCGGCGCCGTCGGTGGCCCTTGCGTCCCATCCTAACCCTACCATGATTTCCTTGAGGCCGGGGGCCTCCTTAGACAGGGATACGTTACCGCCTTTGCTGAGTGATATGGCCATTTTTACACCAGTCCTTTCTTATTTACGTTGAGAGTTATTTTTTAACCGGCAGGAGTGGATCTATCCACCGCCCGAAGACCTGGGGGTTTCTGGTCTGGATGAGGACGTTGCCAGGGCCTCTGAAACGGCACACCAGTCCCTCACCGGACGTGAACGAGGATATCCAACCTGAGGAGGAGCCCTTCTCGATCTTGTAGTCCATCTGCTCTGGCCAGGCCACCAGGTGTTTGTTATCTATTATTATCTCCTGTCCCTGTTCCAGGCTTATCATGTGTATCGCCCCGAAGGATTCCAAAAAAAGCATTCCTGTTCCGCTGGCTTTGAGGACGAAGAAGCCCTCTCCTCCGAACAGGCCCTTCGTTAAATTTTGGCAGGAGGTGCTTATCTCCACGCCCTCTGTAGAGGCCAGGAAACCGCCCTTCTGGACGAGATACGGCGTGCCGTCCATCTCAAGGTCCGCTATGTCCCCAGGGCACTCAGGAGCAAAGCAGGCCCTACCGTCCCCCCTGGAGGCTGTCACCATCTGGAAGAAGAAGGACTCTCCGGATATCATCCTGCCCAGCGCGCCTAACATCCCACCGCTTAGGTTGCCCTTTACGTCCATCGTAGTGTCCATGTACACCATAGCGTCGGACTGGGCCTTGACAGTCTGGCCCATCTTGAGATCCACGAGAAGCATGGGAAAGGCCCCACCTCTGTGGAGGATCTCGTAGGAAAGTCCCGAATGATGCTCCATATTACCACCTCTCCTCTCCGTACATCTTGCTCGTCTAATCCTACCGTACTTAAAGAGTATGACACAATTACTCCGGGCTAGGCAAGGGCAATATTATCTATTTGCCCGGAGGCTAGATCCAAACCGTCAGGTCCATCATCTGTTATACTTATCCGAGACGCTTTAAAGGACTCTAGTCCCTATGGACTAGTTCTCTGTACCCTTATACCGTTTGCCCGAGAATCACATAAGCAGAGGAAGGATGATACAAAATGGAGAACATCGCCGATGTCGTGAGCTCACGGATAAAGGCTATTTTCGTCGAAAAGGGATATAGGCCCTGTACCACCCCAGATGGAAAGATCTTGGTCCTGGACGATAATTTCATCACCCACTACAAGCTGGATATCTCGTTCAACAACAGCGACTTCAGCTGCATCGTGCTGCGCAGAAAAAGCGGCTCTCTCGGGGACATGAAGAACTTCAACGTCCCCTGGACCAGCGGCAAGGAGATAAGGGAGTTTCTATCTTACCTCGAGTCGATGGACTGAGAGGTCAAGATGAGAAAAGTTCTACATCGCATCATCCAGGTTATCTCGTTAGCCCTCATTGTGGCGACCCAGGCCTCGGGGGACATGAGAGAAGCCGTTACGGCCTACAACGAGAACAGGTTTGAGGAGGCGGCGGCGCTGCTTCTGCCGGAAGCTAAAAAAGGGGTCGCCCTGGCTCAGAGCACACTAGGATACCTTTACGATCAGGGAAAGGGAGTCTCCCTGGACAAGGGGGCGGCCCTTAAGTGGTACAGTGCCGCAGCGAAGCAGGGGCACGCCGGAGCCCAGTACAACCTAGGTCTTATGTACAGAGACGGAGAGGGGACCAGTGTGGACAGGCCCCAAGCGATCCACTGGATAACCAAGGCGGCTAAGCAGGACCACGAGACGGCTCAGCTCACGCTGGGGCTGCTGTTGCTGAAGGAGTCGAAGGACGACCCTAAAAAGGCGGCCCAGGCAGTTCAGTGGCTTAAAAAAGCAGCGGAGAAGGAAAACCCATCAGCCTGTTATAACCTGGGCAGGATGTACCTCCTCGGAGAGGGAGTCGACCAAGACCGAGACACGGCCAAAGAATTGCTACAGAAGGCAGCGGAAAACGGCCACATATACGCCCAGCTCGATATGGGGCTGCTCCTGGAGGAGGACGCCGCATCCTCCGCCAAGGAGGCCGAGCACTGGCTCAACCTGGCTTCGAACGAGGGATACGACGACGCTCAGCTCTCCTACGGTATGTTCCTGATAAGGCACGAGAGGGAGGAGGAGGGTCTGGACTGGATCCGTCGCGCCGCCGAGCAGGGGAGCGTTCAAGCCCGTTACGTCATGGGACAGATGTGTCGCCAGCAGGGCGGGTCCCTACAGGAGGCGGCTGCATGGTATGGCATGGCTGCCAGACAGGGACACGGCCCCGCCCAGTACGCCCTGGCGGTGCTATACGAGGAGGGACTGGGACTACCAAAGGACAGGTCTATGGCCGCGATGTGGTACAAAAGAGCGGCGGACGCAGGGGTCACGGAGGCCCAATATTCCCTGGGGCTTATGTACAAAAACGGAGACTCGGTGCCTCAAAACCAGGATGAGTCGGTGCTTTGGATAAAGAGAGCTGCTGATGGAGGCCTTCCTGAGGCACAGTACACTCTCGGCAGGATGTATCGGGACGGAGACTTCCTGCCGAGGGATCCGGTGATGGCCTTCGACCTCATAAAGAGGGCCTCCGAGACCGAATCTCCGGAGATACTGTCCTCTTTGGGCTTTATGTACCTGAGGGGGATCGGGACGGCCAGGGATGCGTCCGAGGCTGTCAGATATTTCAAGGTGGCAGGGGAGGCAGGCTACTCTCCAGCCCAATATAATATGGGACTACTCTACGCCAGAGGAGAGGGTGTCGACAGAGACATGGCCATGGCGGCCATGTGGTTCAGGAGGGCTGCCCTTCAGGGACATCCCGATGCCCAGTGTAACCTAGGGGTGCAGTACCTCCAGGGCGAGGGCGTGCTGAAGCTTCCAAACTCAGCTATCTCATGGCTATCCAGAGCGGCAGATCAGGGAGACAACCAGGCCATGTTCAACCTAGGGCTCATATACGACGAGGGATTGGGGGTCCCTCGGGATAGGTACAGGGCAATAGACCTCTACGAGGCATCCGCCGCGCTGGGCAATCTGGACAGCCTTTACTCTCTGGGATGTCTCTACGCCGGGGACGATGGAGGACCAGTCAGAGAGCTGTCGGCCCTGAGGATGCTTGAGAAAGGGGCTCTCAGCGGCGACAGGAGAGCACAGCTTAGGTTGGGCCTGGCCTACAGAGACAGCAGGATCGTCCACGAAGACGGATGCGAGGCTGCCAAATGGATAAGGAAGTCGGCATCACAGGGGTCACCGCTGGCCCAGTACGCCCTGGGAGGGATGTACCTTAACGGTGAGGGGGTCTTGAAGAACCGCTCCTCCGCAGTTCGATGGTTCTCCAAGGCCGCTGAGCAGGGGCACGTCCAGGCCCAGTACAACCTGGCTCTGTGTCTTAAGGAAGAAGAGGAAGAAGAGGGTGCCGTCCTCAAGTGGCTCAAGACAGCAGCTCTGTCCGGCTACGCTCCAGCCCAGTGCGACCTGGGGCTCTTTTATCTTGAAGGCGATGAGGCTATCTGCGACGACGACCTGGCGGTTAAGTGGTTCTCCATGGCTGCTGAGCAGGGCTACAGCCCAGCCCAGTACAACCTGGGATTGCTGTACCACTACGGAGGAAAGAGCATCCAACCCAACCAAGCCATAGCCTCCCTGTGGCTCAGCCAAGCAGCTCTCAACGGCAGCGAAAGGGCCCAGGAGATGTTGAGTGGCATGGATGAGGACAAGCAGGACACGGATCAGCTCGCTGACGACATATTGGGTATACCGGTCTCCAGCTCTCAAGGCGATATAGAGCCGAACATATCCAGGGATCCAGACACATCAAGCGATAAAAAAGAATCGGATGTACCGGAGGCCTAGCCTCTCGGTACATCCGATTCTTTTTTATTTACTCCACCACGATGGCCTGGGACGACTCCCAGAGACCGTGTATGTTGCATGAGGACGTGGCTATCAGGGTCCCGGATGAGGCCAACTTAAGACGGACCACGCCGTAGGGATCGGTGAAAACAGGCCCCTCGTTGGCTCCCTTGACGGAAGCTCCGTGGCCGTCGAAACGGACCTCGCCCACCTCGTAGACGAACTTGTCCCCCTCAGGCTTAAAGTAAAGCTTTATCCAGCAGATATGGTGTTCCGTGGTGTTGGGGTGAGGAATCTCCTTGCCGACGGATAGAACCACGTCGAAAAGCTCCCCGGACGATACCCTCTCTGGAGCCTCGATTACCGGTACGTGCTTCTCGCCCTTCCAATCCCCCGATTGAACCAATTCTCCGATCTTCATGCGCTGAACCCCCTTCTTGTCTATATGGGACCTACGTCCCTGCTCTATATTATGACCTCAATCGACGACAAAAGCAAGCGTTTCCGTAGGATTTATCCCCCATCTCCCCAGGATACCACGGAGACCTTCACGCTGTGGGATCTGCCTGAGTCATCCGTGACACCTATCCGATGGGATCCCTTGGAGAGGCTCCAGAAAAGAGGGATAGAGGTATCGCTGCTTCCCAGGTATTTTCCGTCGACGTACCACCATAGCCTCCCCCTAGAGCCCTCGGTCAGGAGGGCGACTCTGGGGACTTCCCCCCAGGGCGGCAGCATGTAGGTCGCTCCCTCCAGCGGCGACGTGATCCTGAGAGGCTCGCCTTTCTCCGTCGAGCTGTCTAAGAGGGCCAACTCTGGAGGAAGGACGGTCACGACATGACCTCCCTGCCACCGGTGTATGGGACAGCTTTCGGCAGGAGATACATCCTTTATATACCATCCCTCGGTTCTATGGGGACAGGCCGAGTTAGGCGGCAACCCCGAGAGAGAGCAGACAGTCCTGGTTCCGACCCCGTCCGGCACCGGAGGCATGCCTCCCCCCAGCGACGCCATGACATCGACCAGTACCGGAACCGAGGCGGATAGTCCCACCAGCTCCTGGTGAGGCCCTCCTGTTGGATCTCCCATCCAGACGACCACGGTCCAGCTATCGTTCCAACCAACGGCCCAGGCGTCCCTCAGTCCGTAGGACGTCCCAGTCTTGAAGGCCATGACGTTGTCGCCCAAAAATCGCCTGGTGGCCTGGGGCAGCCTGGACCGATCGGTCAGTATGGCCCCAACGAGGTAGGAGCTCTCGTCGGAAAAGGGGGATACGACCCCTGGGGCTATCTCCGACTCGAGAAACGCCAGTGGACGATAGGTCCATGACGCCAGGGCCAGATATGCCCGGGCCATCTCCAGAGGGGAGACCTCGCAACCGCCGAGTATGAGCGAGTCTCCGTAGTGAGATCCGTCCTCTTTGAGACCCTGAAATCCCAACATCCTTAGCCGATGGAGAAACCTGTCGACCCCGACCATCCTCAGGGCTCGGACCGCAGGGACGTTCAGGGATTGGGCCAGAGCCTGGGCCATTGAGACAGGCCCTCTGTATTTGAGGTCGAAGTTCCTGGGGGCCCTGCCCGACATGGACAGGGGGGTGTCGGCCATGAGAGATGTGGGGGAGAGAAAGCCGTCGTCCATGGCCATGGCAAAGACCAGGGGCTTGAGAGCCGACCCTGGAGACCTCAGGGCGACAGCGCAGTCGACCCATCCCCAAGGAGTTGGATCGCCAAACCGTCCGTTACCCACGTAGGCCCTAACAGCTCCTGTGTCGTTTTCCACCACTATAGCAGAGGCGGTGATATCCCTGGGCATCCCCCGAAGGCCCAGGTTTACCTTTCTGACCAGCGATTCCTGAACGGAACGGTCCAGGGTGGATGTTCCACCCTCGGGATTTTTTGCCAGGACCTGTGATACAAAGAGAAAGTGCTCCCTCGGCAGGGAAATCGACCTAGGGATCGGCTCGGCCATGGACAGGTCACGCTGAGAGACGCTGATAACGCCTCTACTGGCGAGATCGGACAGTATCATGTCCCTCCTCGCTTTGGCCCTTCCCGGATATAGATCCGGCCTGTATCTTGTCGGGCCCTTGAGCATCGCGACCAACATGGAGGCCTCGGCCAGGGACAGGTCCGACGGGCTCTTTCCCCACCACCCTAACGATCCTGCCACAGCTCCCTTGAGGTTCCCACCGAAGGGGGCCTTGTTCAGATACGCCTCAAGGATAGACCTTTTGTCGACTTTTCCCTCCAGGGCCGAGGCCTGGAGAAACTCCAATGCCTTGGCTTTAAAGGTCCTGTCCCTGGGCTGGGTCATCCTTATGAGCTGACTTGTCAGGGTCGAACCCCCTGACACGATCCTCATGTTGCGAAAGTTCTGTACCGCCGCCCTGGCTATGCCTATCCAGTCTATCCCTCGGTGGTCCAAAAACCTCCTGTCCTCGACCTCCATAAGGACGGTTGGCAGCCACTTTCCCATCCTGTCCAGCGAGGCCGGTATGCAGACTTGGTCCTCCTCGCTGAGCCCCACCCACAGTATGGAGCCATCCCTGTCCGTCACCGTCGGGGAGGGGGCGACCCGGAGGACGTCGTCCAAAGGGGGAGGGGACACCACCGTTGATGTCCCCTCCCAGATGATCGCCGACAGAGCGATCCCCAATGCCCCAAAGAATAAGGCTTTTTTCATAGTTTAACGCACCGTGATTCGTCCTTCGCCGCTCAGGCTTCGGATTCCCGGGTTGTACATCGACTCGGCTGAGATAGGCGGCAGGGCAAAATCCCCCCTGGAGATAACCCTACAGCGGTATCCTAAAGTGACCTCTTTGTCCACCCTCTCAGGGAAGAACAGCACCCTGTCGAACCTGACCTCTCTCCTGGCCCCTACCGACTCCTGACCGGACTCGAGAGCTGGATTCCAGACGTCAAAGCAGCCGGGGAGGACATCCACCACCACCAGGTCCGAGACGGGACCGGTCGGCGTGATCTGGATCTTTACCACGATCTCCTGCCCTAGCTCGAGGGGAGAGGAGAGGTCTAGAACGTTACCCTGCCTGTCGGTGAGGATGCGACGGACCTTTATCCCCTGGTCCAGGTCGGGCTGAGAGTCCAGCGGAACCCCTGAGGTGGTCTTGCCCCAGAAAACCCTGCCGGGGCCATCGTTTTTGAGCGTCCAGACGACTTCGAGATCGGAGGATATGACCAGGTCGTCGCCGGTGGAGAGGGAGAGGACGTTCTCCCCGTCGGTCAATGTGGCGGAGAATGGCTTTATGTCCGCCTTGGATACGTACCTGCCAAGGGCCAGCACAGCCAGGCCGGCCTCCTGGGTCGAAAGCTCGCCCTGAGCTATGGATTTTGCGATCTGGTTGGCCAACAACGCCTCGTCGGCCCCGCCGGGGGCGAGAGCCTCAAGGGCTATCAGCCTTATGGCCTGGTCCCTGAGGGGAGAGCCATAGGGGGAGACCGCCTTACCGATGGATTTGCCCATCAAGGCCAGCCCCTTTTCCTTTTTCCCGGCTATGCCGTAAGCTCCCGCCAGGAACGATCTGCCCGCCTCGTCCATCTGACCAACCTTCTCCGACAGCCACTCCATCCACCCAAGAGGAGCCTGGCCTAGGAGGGCAACCACGTAGGCGCTGTAGGCCTTTCTCGATAGGGCTTGATCGTCCTCGGACGGATCGGAGAGCACCGACCTAAGGAAGTTTCCTACTCTGTCGATCATTCCCCCTGGGATCAGTGAGGGATCCACCGACGCTATGAGATGGGACGCGTAGACGCTGCCCCACAGGTCGGTCGTGCCGTTAGGCCAGGATACGAAGCTGCCGTCGTAGAACTGCAACGCCTGAAGCCTGGAGACGACGTCCCGGAGGATGTCCTCCACCTCCGAGCTCGATTTGGACTCTATGTTTTCGATCATGCTCGGCAAGACTACCAAGGGCCAAGCGGTCGAGACGGTCTGCTCCAGGCAGGTGTAGGGGTATCCCCTGAGGAACGATACAGCTGGAAGCAGGTCCGCCTTCTGAGAGCCGGACAGATACAGCGACGACGCCATGGTTCCGGGGAACCATCTGCCCTCTTCGTTAAACGACTTTGTGCCGACCTCGGCCACGCCGGTCTCGGACAGGGATATCCTGGGCATGGGAGGCCTTATAACGGTCTCCCTGCTCACGGAGAAATCCAGCCCAGGGCCGGTGACCTCCAGTCTTAAAACGCCGTAACCGGAGCTATCTGAAGCTCGAAATGGCAACTCTATCGTTGTCGAACCTCCGGAGGGTATAGAGACGTCGAGCGATTTTTTACCCTCGTAGGACCACTGTCCCGATGCCTCCACCGCCACGGACAGCTTCAGGTCCGACGAGGACGTGGAGATGACCGAGAGCGGGATCTGGACCAGGTCGCCAGGGGCCAACACGGAGGGAACCGACGGGTCCACAGTGACCTCCCTCGCGATTGATATGCTGGAGCTTGCCGATCCCAGTTTCGACCCGATGAAGACAGCTACTATATCGGCGCCACCGGAGAACTCCGGTATATCAAAAGAGACGTCCAATACGCCGTCCTTGACATCCAGGCCGTCTTTTACCATCGATAGGACCTTGAACCCCCTTGCCCTGAGAGGAGAGAGGTTGAGTGCCATCATAGCTCCCCCGGCTCCTCCTGCGGGATGAAGCAATGGGGTCTCACGGGACTCTATCGGTATAAGCTCATCGTAGAGGTCCGAGGCCCTCGAGCCAAGCTGTCTGAGGGACGTGAAAGTCCTCCACGGGTCAGGGACCTTATGGTCGGTCAGACCAAGGATTCCCCTGTCCACCATGGCCAGCCACAGCTGACCGGAAAGAGGCTGTCCGTCCTCGTCTTTCACCGATACCTTGAACTCCACAGTGCCCTCAGGCTCGGCGGTTTTGGGGACTTCCATCGTCACCAGTGCCTTAAGTCCCTCGTTGTTTACAGGTATAGACAGGGCCCCTAAAGCCCTGTGAGGACCCCACTTACCCTTCTCTGACACGGGGCGGATCACCTGAAGGGAACACCATCCGTTGGGCCACATGTCTTCGGTTATGTCAAACTCTATATCCCCCGAGAGGTTCAGAGGTAGGACTTTGGCCGATATGAGGCCGTCCGACTCCATCGTGAACAGGCCCCGTCCCGGGAAGGGAGCCCTGTAGGACACCGAGCCCTTGCCGAGAGACAGATCTATCCTATCCGGTATGGAGACGCTTTTACTCGATCCGTCCCAGGGACGCCACGAGTCGAAGCGAACCGACCCGGAAGATCCCTTGCCGTCGGACAGGACCAAAAGGTAGCGTCCCTCCTGGTCTGGGGTTAAAGACAGAGATGCCTTACCGTCCTTCAAGGACAGTTTTCCGTCGGACACGGCGACCTTTTCCTCCTGCCACCTCATCCTGGTGCGGCCTTCCTCTCTGACCATGACGTACTGCTCGATCACGGAGAAGAGCTCCCATCTAAGGGACGGCGACGCCGCTTTGTCCTCATCGGTCACAGCTGCTATCCCGAAAGACGCGGCCTTGCCCGGGAGAAGGTCGCCCTCGGGAGCCCTGATACCTATGTTGTAGGGCGACAGGGCACAGGGGATCGTCACCGATCTGGAGACCCATCGACCACCAGGCTCCATGGCCTGGAGGATCATGTGGAGATCGATCATGGACGGAGCCTTCCAGTGGTCCGGCACTGTCCAGGACAGCTCGCCCCTTCCCTGGTCGTCCAGGGAGCCGGAGCCTATGTACTCCTCGCCGCCATTAAACTGTGTCTCTCCGTCACCGAAGGTGTAGTCTGGGAACAGCTTGGACCGAAACTGCCTGGGCGTCGTCGTAACCTGCATCTCCCATGGGAGGCCTGGTGACGGGGCGCCGAAGAGGTAGGAGGCCTTGAAGGACAGCTCCATATCCTCTCCCGCTCTGGACGATTCGCTGGACGGAACCAGCTCCACCTCGATCCTGGGCGGAGTAAAATCCTCCACCAGGAAAGAGGTAGAACAAAGTGGAGCGTCCCCTCCTGGGACCGACAGTTCGAACCTGTATTTTCCAGTTGGGGCCTCGACTGGAACGTCGAAGGAGACCGAGGCAGCCCCCCATCGAGACAGGGGCTGAGATCCCCTTGCTGACTCGCCGTCCATTGGGTTGATGACCTTCCAGAGGACGGGGAACTCCCCTGGCAGGGACATGTGTGCCCCTCTGACGATGGAGGTTATCTCCACTGTCTCGCCCGGACGGTATATCCCTCTGGGGATAAGGCTCTCCGCCTCGTAGGACGAGACCCAGGACGAGCCCGACACGTCCACGCCGGAGTCGGAGAACTTATCGCCCTCTAAAGCCAGGAAGGAAAGGTCGTCTCCCTTCTCAACGGTTATCACTGCAGGCCTTAGCTGGGGGTCCCATCGGTCTTTATCGGACATGGTCCAAAGCCCGTCTTTGTCGGTCATCCCCTTGGACAGTATCTGGTTGCTGGAGGAGTAGACCGTGACTGAGGCGTCAGATATCGGTTCGGCGTCGGAGAGGCTGTTTACCCAAACCAAAAGCCCCCTCTCCCAGACCCTGGCGGAGATGCCCAGGTCGGTAAGGGTGACCATCTGTCTAGCCACGTTCCAGCCGCCCTCGCCGTCGGAGGCCTCCAGGAGAAATACGCCTCTTTTGTCTCCAAGGAACCCCTCTAGGTCCAAAGCTCCTCTGACGGAACGGTTCAGGCGGTTGTCCACGTCGAACTGTTTTGTCCCAATGTTACGGGATAGGGCCTTTGGGGGCTCGGTCCCGGAGTTAAGCGCCCCTGTGACAAGGGCAACGTTGTTGGGATAGAGCTTCCAGGCGGACACCTGCACCCTGTCCAGGTTAACCGTCTCAAGGGGTATCCTGGGGCTGTCCATCGGGGTCAGGAAAGTCCCGGAGACGGCGAAGTTCACCGATTTTTCTATGTCCGGTATGACGAAGGATCTGGAGTCGTCGGCCTTTAAGCCGTCCTCGCCACCGAGGCCTTTTTTGACCGTGACGGTGTATCTGTCCCTGGGGGCAAAATCCCCCACCAGGGCGAAGCCACCGTAGATGGGCTCTACCCTGAATTTTCGCTCCGGCGATACGGAGACGAAGCCCTTGACCTCACCAGGATCTATCGGCCTGGAGGTGTATATGTTGATCCTGCCCTTCCCCTCTGGTTCACTCTCAGCATAACCGCCGGTGATGGAGAGGGCGGAGGAGAGGGCTATGGATATCTCTTTATCCTCGGCCAGGCCGAGAGGACCGAGGTCCGACGCCAGACCCTTTCCCACCTTGACCAAGACATTTTTCCCTGGAACGTACTCGGTCTTGACCGACACGCTCTTGGAAGGTGACTCTCCCTGAGGAATCAGCCTCACCACTGTTCCGTCGCTGGTGGCCGAGACGAACCCCAGAAGCCTCTGAGGAGGGACCGGCAGGGAGAACTCAAACCGAAGGGTAAGCTCTCTGTAAGGGGTGAACTCAACCTGTCTGACCGACTTGAGCTTAAGGGGAGCGGTGTTGAAGCTGAAGGACTGAGGACCGGCTAAAAGCCTTCCTGATAGGTCCCTCAGAGCCTTCATGGAGGCCCTGTACTCCGTCGCGGGGATCAGGGGCTTGCCTGGAACCAGGACAAGCGTGTCCACCGAGTCCCATACGCAGCTTCCCTTTACGCTGGGCTCCACGATCAACGGGACCTGCTCGTCCGGCAGCACCTTTCCTAGGAGTCCCGAGTCCACCACAGGAGACGAGAAGATCACCTTTATCTCGGGCTTCCCGGTTACCTCTCCATGGGGGGAGAACGATTTCACGGAGAAGTCGTCTGCCCATGCCGCTCCACACAGGGCGAGAGACAGCAGAAGCCACCCCACAAAAAACTTTACCTTCATGTTACACACCTCCAGTTTAGATTTAGGCTCAGACGCTTGTACAGTGCAAAGATCCTGATGTATCATAGGAGTTGTTTCTATATTTCGGACAGGAGGCGAGCTCCCGTGAAAAACGACCTTCGACTGAACGATCTCTTTACCGCTTTCGTGACTTTCCTTTATCTTAGGGCGGTGAACTTCCACACAGTGTCCAAGGGCGTGCTCTATAGGTCGGCACAGCTCAGCCTGAACAGGCTGGCTAAGTACGTAGAGGCCCACAGGATAAGGAGCATAGTGAACCTAAGGGGGGCTCAGCAGAGCCGCAGGTGGTACAGGAAGGAGAAGGAATTCTCCCTGTCCAAGGGAATAGTCCACATGGACTTCGACCTCTCCGCCATCAGAACTATCCCGGTTCAGGAGCTAGACCGAATACTGGAGTCCATGAGACGGGCCCCTAAACCTATATTGATACACTGCTACGCCGGTGCCGACAGGACCGGCCTTATCGCGGCGCTTTGGCGACTGGCGGAGGAACGGGACCACCCTTCTTTAGCCCTAGGGAGGCAGCTTTGCTGGATGAGAGGACACTTTTCGACCCTCCACGTCGGGACCAGCGCCATGGTGAGATCCTTCTGGAACTACGTGAGCCACCTCAACGATTTAGGACTGAGAGAGGAAAAGGGGGTTGACCCTTCCGGTGTCACCGCTTAACAGCGATTCTCTGACGGATCGACCGGTGGGAGATCTGTTGTTTAGGCTGTCCCTGCCCTCAATTATAGGCCTTGTTCTACAGATGGCCTATAGTCTTACGGACACTTTTTTCGTGGCTCTATGGATCGGAGACAGGGCTGTCGCTGCGTTGGCCGTCGCTTTTCCCATCCAGCTGGTGATGGTCGCCTTCGCCCAGGGCTTCGGGATAGGTGGGGCAACCTTGATCGGCAGGTATCTGGGATCACACGACACCGATAACGCAGACTTAGCCCTGAAGAATACCCTGATACTGACAGGGATCACCTCTTTGGGGCTCTCGGCGTCGGCCTTGTTCTTCTTGCCCCGTATAGTTTATTTCCTGGGGGCCAGCACCCAGAGCATGCCGATGGCTATTTCCTATTCCTCGGTGGTCCTTTTGGGATCGCCTTTCCTGAGCTTCTCCATAGCCACAAACGCTATCGCAAGGGCGGAGGGGCAGGCTTCTGTCGCGATGAAGACCCTGGTCATATCTTCTTTGGTCAACGTGGTTCTGGACCCTGTGTTCATAAAGACCGTTGGAATGGGGGTGTCAGGAGCAGCCTGGGCCACGGTGATATCCCAGGCTGGATCGGCCCTTTGGATGGGGTTTTATCTGGCGAAGAACAGCTCACTGAGCATCACAAGGCCCTATTTAAGGGCAAATTTCGGCACGATGGAGGAGATAGTCTCGATAGGCTCGTCCGCCTTCGTGAGGCAGGGGGCTGGGAGCATCACAGCTGCGTTTATGAACAGGCTATTGGCCACACTGGGAGGGGATCCTGCGGTAGCGGCGATGGGGGTTCTCGGTAGAATAACGACCTTCGCCTATATGCCCCTTTTTGGCCTGATACAGGGGATGATGCCCATAGTTAGCCACAACGTGGGGGCAGCGAAGGACTGTCGCGTACTGAGAGCGATTGATCTTTCGATAATATGGGGCACTATGTTATGCCTTGCGGGAGCCTTGCCTCTCGCGGTGAGCCCTGACCCGATCCTGGCCTACTTTTCCTCCGGAGAAACTCTGAGGATAGCGTTGACAGCATCTCCCTATTTGGCTATGTCGATGCCGTTAGCTGGATTTCAGGTCGTCCTGTCCGGGACCTATCAGGCTATAGGTCGAGGCAAGACGGCGTTTTTCCTGGATCTAACCAGGAGGGCTCTTGTGGTCGTCCCCCTGGCTTGGCTCTTGTCGCGTTTTTTCGGGTTATTAGGGGTGTTTTTTGCACTTCCCCTGACGGAGGCGATATCGGGCCTGGTTTCGC
Source organism: uncultured Synergistaceae bacterium (assembly GCA_964395085.1). GTDB lineage: Bacteria > Synergistota > Synergistia > Synergistales > Dethiosulfovibrionaceae > Dethiosulfovibrio. The sequence goes on along the minus strand of CAYNAN010000030.1, from coordinate 5,424 downwards.
TCGGTATGTTCAGATCCGTGAGGCTAAAATTGATCAAGGCCTGTCGCGACAACAGGCCTTGATATCATCCTCTGATCACGAACAGTAGCATGGCGATGATGGCGAATAGCGACCCGCCCACCAGGACAAGCTGAAGAGGCGAGAGGGATAGAAACCCCTTGGGCTCATCCTGCCCCGCTGCCAGAGCCTTGATCCTGAGGGATTTTTGGGCCATCACAACCGCTACGACGTCCTCGGACAGCTCAAACTCCAGTATAAGCCTGTCGCTATCGCTGTCGCTCACGGAGGAAAGCACAAGGTCAACCTTTCCGTCGAAAGGGCGGCCCTCCTGGTCGGACTGGGCTTTCATCGTGCCATAAAGTGGGCTGTCCTCTGGGATAGCGACAGTGACTAGGTCGCCAGGGCGAACGTCCGACGCAGGGATTCCCCTAACCGGATCTAACACAGCAGAGCAGGACAGGACCAGCTTGGGAAGGGTCCTTTTTTTAGCCATGCCTTCGGGCAGTGGAAGCTCTCCACCCTCAGCCTCAACATCGTCTTCGGAGACGATCTTGGGTTTGGGGAACCTCTCCTTCAGCTCGTCCGCCTCAAGGGAGGTGATGCCCTCGATCTTGAGAAAGGCTATGCAGTTTCCGTCGTAGATCTGAGCTGCTCTGTTGGAGAAGACCTTCTCCAGGTAGCGAGTCTTGGTGAGGTTATCCTCCTTGAGGTCAAACACCCCCACGTCCTGAAGCACCTCGGAAAGATCCGAGGTCATGACTGCGATCTCGGGGTTTAGTGGCTCCCCCAATCCACCGTCGACAAAGGCTATAAAGTCTCGCCACGGAGATTTTATCCCATGAGAGACCTCGGTTTGACCGTCTATAAACCTGGAGTGAAAGATCCTAACCTCCTTGTTGTCATAGAGGACGTAGGCGAAAAACTTTCCGCCGTTCCCACCGTGTCCCATGTCCACCCTAGCCTTCAAAATTCTATATACGCCATACCCTGTAGCCCCAGCCATGACGACACCTCCATTATGGATTCGACCTATCTGTATTCGGCTCTGATTGTATCAGTAAACTCTACCGAACGAAAAGGAGTAAAATGAGGATCAATGCCACCAGAGCGACAGCGGTAACGATAAAGCCCTGTTTCATCGTTGGAGAAATCTCCATCGGGCTAGACGATATGGGGCGAGAGCCCTTCACCGCCCTGACCCTGAGGTTGCTCTGAACAACCGCCACGACCTCCAGCTCCGAGGAAAGGACGAACTGCAACGCAACTCTCTCGTTTCCAGCAGGCTTTACCGAGGAGAGAACGATGTCCATCTCCCCAGAGAAGGCCCCTCCTCTTTGGTATTTCACTATGGAGTAAAGCAGACTGTCCTGCGGGACAGCCAGAGATACGGTGTCACCAGGGGCTAGGTCCGATGCGGGAATGCCCCCTATTGGAGACACCACGGCAAAACAGGGAAAAACAGCCTTTGGCGGAGCTTTAGACCTGCTTTTCCCGGTATCTTCCGATTTCCTGTTTGCCCAGAAATCTTCCTTGGCCGACTCCTCAGGGAACTGTTTGAGTAGATCCTCAGCGTCTAGGGATGACAGAGGCTCAACTTTAAGGAAAGCCACAGCTCCTTGGGTATACAGGGTCTCCCCAACCCTGGCAAAGGATTCCTCAAGATGTCTCAGCTTTGACAGGTTCTCCTCCCTTATATCGTAGATACCGCATTCATCAAGGACCCTTCTAAGCTCCTGAAGTAGCAGTATCTCTTTAGGGGTAGGGTCCATGACCTGCTCCTGAAAGTCAAGCGAGGGCTCTCCCTCTTGTTCCTCAGAGGCGTTGGCTTGTTCCTCGCCTGATGGCGCAGCTGGAGACTGTGGCTGCGCTTCTACCTCGTCAAGGGGAAAGGGTATCCTGTCGTAATCGACGAAGGAGCAAAAATCCCTCCAAGCTGTTTTGATCCCGTGGGGAAGGTCATTTTCGTCCTCCCCCACCATTCGGCCGTGAAATATCCTTATGGACCCAGCGTCCAAAAGAGAGTATAAAAGTAATTTATCAACGGATCCTTCCTGAACGAGATCCATTCTGACCTTGATTACCCTGTACACCCCAAATCCTCTAGCTGTAGACATGGCGACACCTCCCTTGATCAATATTTTAACCTATTTGCCAGGCGATGTGCCAATCATACAAAAAAAGCCCCTCCGATCTCGGAGGGGCTTTACTATACCTGGTTGCGGGGGCAGGACTCGAACCTGCGACCTTCGGGTTATGAGCCCGACGAGCTACCAACTGCTCCACCCCGCGGCGCTCAAAAAAGCTCTTATGGAGCGGAAGACGGGATTTGAACCCGCGACCCCAACCTTGGCAAGGTTGTGCTCTACCCCTGAGCTACTTCCGCTTTTGCAGTTATATGGCGGGGCCGACGAGACTTGAACTCGCGACCTCCGGCGTGACAGGCCGGCACTCTAACCAACTGAGCTACGACCCCGCTCTATCGCTGCGAGGGTTATTTTATCAGAGGGGATAGCGGTTGTAAACCCCTTTCGTCGTTTTATTTCAGCAGACCAAGAGCCGACCATCCCGCGGATATCCTGGCCACCGGGACCCGGAATGGGGAGCAACTTACGTAGTCCAGTCCGATTGAGTGGCAGAAAGCTATGCTCTCGGGGTTTCCTCCGTGCTCGCCGCATATCCCGACGGAGATGTCGGGCCTGACCTCTCTGCCCCTCTTTAAAGCTATGGACATAAGCTCCCCTACGCCGTCACGGTCAAGCTCGTGGAACGGGCTCAATTTGAAGATGCCCTTGTCAACGTAGTCTTTCATGAACTTGGCCTCGACGTCGTCCCTCGACAGGCCGAGGCACGTCTGGGTAAGGTCGTTGGTGCCGAAGCTGAAGAACTGGGCGTCCTCCGCCAGCTCCCCGGCCCTAAGAGCCGCCCTAGGAAGCTCTATCATGGTCCCGACGAGATATTTCAGGCTTCCCTCTTTATACTCCCCTGTGATGGATTGGACCATGTCCTTCAGGATGGACATCTCACCCTTGGTCTGGACGAGGGGCATCATTATCTCCACCTTGAGATCCACGTCGGTCAACTCGGACATGGCGTCGAAGATGGCCCTTATCTGCATCTCGTAGATCTCGGGATAGACTATGCCGAGGCGGCATCCTCTGAACCCGAGCATGGGGTTGACCTCCCGGAGGTTTTCTGCCCTCTCCTTGACCTTTCGGTATTCGGATGAGTCCTGGCCCGCGGACTCCGCCTGGGCTATTCTTTTGTCCAGCTCGGAAACCTTGGGCAGGAACTCGTGAAGCGGCGGATCCAACAGCCGGACTATGACGGGGAGACCATCCATCTCCCTGAATATGCCCATAAAGTCGTCCTTCTGCATGGCACGGAGCTCCTCTAGAGCTGCCTTCCGCTCCTCTAGGTCCTTGGCGACGACCATCCTCTGCATTACCGGGAAGCGGTCCTCCGCCATGAACATGTGCTCGGTCCGGCATAACCCTATTCCCTTGGCCCCAAAGGACCTGGCCCTCTTTGCATCGTCCGGCGTATCGCCGTTGGCCCATACCTGTAAGGCTGCTACTTCGTCAGACCACTCTAGTATGGTCTCCAGCTCTCCCGATATGGATGGAAGGGAAAGGGGCACAGCTCCCTCTATTACCCTTCCGGTGGACCCGTCTACGGTCAGGACATCCCCCTGGGAGAAGATCCTATCGCCTATGATAAGCCTCTTCCCCTCTAGGTCTATAAGCAGGTCCTCTGCTCCGCTGACGCAGGGCTTTCCCAGTCCTCTAGCCACCACTGCAGCATGGCTAGTCATACCGCCACGGGAAGTCAGGATACCTCTTGCGGCGTAGAGACCGTGGATATCGTCGGGAGTGGTCTCGGGGCGGACCAGCAGGACAGCCTCCCCTTTGTCCGAGAGCTTTACCGCCTCGTCTGGTTCGAAGACGATCTGTCCGACCGCCGCCCCTGGTGACGCTGGAAGCCCCTGGGTCAGGACCTCAGGAGCGTAGCCCGGATCTATCTGGCTGTGAAGCAGCCTTTCCACCTGGTCGGGAGTTACCCTGCCTATGGCGGTTTTTTTGCTGATGAGACCCTCGTTGGCCATGTCCACTGCGACCTTAACAGCGGCTTGGGCGGACCTCTTGCCGGTCCTGGTCTGGAGGATATAGAGCTTTCCTCTCTCGACTGTGAACTCTATGTCCTGCATCTCCTGGAAACGACTCTCAAGGCTTTCGACGGTATTTGACAGGTCCTTGTATATCTCCGGCATAACCTTGTCCAGTGCCGCTATGGGCTGAGGCGTCCTTATGCCGGCCACGACGTCCTCTCCTTGGGCGTTTATGAGAAACTCTCCGTACAGTTTTTTCTCGCCGTCCGCCGGATTGCGGCTGAAGCATACCCCTGTGCCGCTGTCGTCCCCTAGGTTGCCGTAGACCATCGCCATGACGTTTACAGCGGTCCCCATGTCGTCGGCAAGGTGGTGGATCTTCCTGTAGGTCTTGGCCCTGGCGGTGTTCCAGCTATCGAATACCGCCTCGATGGCCTGCCTTAGCTGGACCATGGGATCGGAGGGGAAATCCTCGCCTGTCTCCTTTTTGTACAGGACCTTGTAGCGTTTTACCAGCTCCTCAAGGGCCTCAGCGGTAAGCTGATTGTCGTAGGTCACGACGTTTTCCCTCTTGACGTCCTCCAGCACACCCTCGAACTTCTCACCGGACACTCCCTTGACCACGTCGCCGAACATCTGGATGAAACGTCTGTAACTGTCCCAGGCGAATCTTTCGTCTCCAGCCATGGCAGCAAGGGCGGATCTGGTCTCGTCGTTCAACCCAAGGTTGAGGACTGTATCCATCATTCCAGGCATGGAGACAGGGGCCCCGGACCTGACCGATACCAAAAGCGGCTCGGGCCCTGATCCGAAGGTCTTCTCCATCCTGTCCTCTAGCCTGGACAGAGCCGCCTTGACGTCCACCCACAGGACATCCATAAAGCCCTCCTCGCTTTTGAGGTATCTCAAGCAGGCCTCGGTGGTGACGGTGAACCCGGAGGGAACCGGCAACCCTTCTCTGACCATCTGGGCCAGGTATGCCCCCTTACCTCCCAAGAGCGACTTCATGTCGGACGAACCTTCGGAAAAATCATAAACGTACTTAATCATCTCTCCACCTCCTAGAGTCTTTTCCCATTATTCAGCAAATCCTATGGATATCATATCACCTCGCGGGAATCTCTCAAAAGGCCTATCGATCTATCCGTCTGTGCCCATGGGATTGACACCGAAGCTACTGTAGTGTACTAATGGGGATCTCTAAAAACTCACACTTGGGTCCCTCGGAGAGACCGCTCCGCCTGCGCCCTGTTTCGCCCAAACATATTTTCGACCTGCCTGTTCCGTACGAACCGCCTCGGAGGGCACGTCCTGTGCCC
>CAYNAN010000029.1:0-25312 GCA_964395085.1 uncultured Synergistaceae bacterium | reverse complement strand
GACGGTCATCGGGGTGATACTTGCTCTGAACGGGGCGACACTGCTATACCTGCTTCGGTTGCTGGTTATGATTGAGGAGAGGACAAAAAACGTACAAGAGGACTAGCCCTCAGGGGCAGGTCCTCTTGTACGTTTTTTGTTCGATGGTATTCGTATACCTACGGTATGACCTCGATGGTTCCTGCGACCATCCCCATCCAGCAGCTGAACTTATACCTGCCAGCCTCCAGGGGGGTGAATTCTACCATCGTTGATTTCCCTCTGGAAAGAGGGACGGTACTGTCCAAAAGCTCCCCGGCCATCACCGCGTTGGTGCAGCCGCTGAACCCCCTGTCCACTATCTCCCATACCACCGGTATTCCCGCTTTTACCTGGAAAAAATTGGGGCTGTATGATCGGGCCCCTGCCTCCATGGTGATCCTTTGGACCTTAGAAGGTTCGATCTTCGGTTCGGTTGGGATTTCCGCCCTGGTGATTCCAAAGAGAGGTATGTCGCTCAAAGATGGCATTCCAAGCACGTTGAGCTGGGAGTTGACGTTATAGATCGCCGCTATGAGTATCAGGACTCCAGCTGTCCTGGAGGCTGTCCGTGATAGATTGGGATTGGTCAGAAGTTTGCTGCCCGCTATCCCTATGGCCATAAGGGACGGTAGAGTTCCTGCGGCGAAGGCCGCCATAACCGTCGCTCCTCGGATGGGATCTCCCGATAGAAGGGCGATTCCCTGGACCGTTATGGAGAATCCGCAGGGCAACAGGACCGTCGACGCTCCTAGGAGAAGTGGAGTTTTTTCACTCCCCTCGCTTCCAAAGTCTTTTTTTGAGCGAAACATGTCCGTGAGGATAGCAAGCCTGTTGGCGCCGGGGAATTCCAACATCTGTAGGGCCACTATGACCATAGCCAGTGAGACTGCGAAAACCAGTATCGCTGTGGCTGATAGGGAAAGATGGAGGCTCTTGCCAGCCACTCCTAGGATCGCCCCGACTGTGCCGTAGGAGATTATCCTTCCTGTGTTGAATAACAGTGATGGTTTCAGCGAGCCTTTAGAGTTCCAGTCTCTTGAGAGGGAGAGTACAAGGCCTCCAACCATGGCTGCGCAGCTCGAGATCCCCGCTAGAACTCCGAACAGTATAAAGGCTAACAGGTTGGAGGAGGGGTCGACCATGACAGTGTGGAGCAGTCCACTTCGCTCCATCGATAGGAACAACGCCACGGTCACGACGGCCGCCGATCCTGCCGTTATAAAATCCTTGATCATCCCTCCTTCATTTTTGAACGGTGTGGATGAAAAAAGGTATCCATGCTGCGAAAACAGCTGGTTCAGTTGTTGGTGTGATAGGGTTGAGTCGGAGGTGGTTATTGAAACGATGCTTTTGCTAAGGGAGGTAGTGACCCCTTTTACACCTGGCAAGGCCCCTATCTCCCTGGATATTATGTTCTGACAGGCGGGACAGGTCATGCCCTTTACAAAGAAAACGGTCTCCTGTGTTCGGTGCTTTCTCTCTCTCTTGTCTCTCATTACGAAAAGATCCTCCTCTTTTTGGGTCGGGGGGCTGTATGTATACCCGTTTTTGGGGTAAATAAACGCCCACCAACTCTATCAAAGAGGAGGATCTTTTTCATCGGTAGAAATTCGTATTGATCTGCTGGGAATTGTTCTTGCCGATATTAGCCTCTTTCCCTGAAACCCTTGCAGAACCAGAAAAGGGTGGACGCACAGAGGGAGGCTGTTCTATTGTGTTCGTCCAACGGGGGCGACATCTCCATCAGGTCCAGATACCTGATTCGGTCGGTCCTCCCTGCTAGATAGGCCACCTTCTCGAGCTCCGGGGCCTTAAAACCTCTGGGGTTGCTGGCGGACGCTCCGGGGGCCTCCTGGCTTCTAACCGAGTCTATGTCGATGGAGAGGGCCACCGCCTTGGTGCCGTCACAGGCTATTCTGCTGGCCTCCAGGAAGTATTCCATGGGCCTTGTACCCACCGAGGCCAGTGTGAACACGGTGCTTCCCTGGTCTCTGACCCACTGATAGTAATGGGGAGAGTTGTATGGTTCCTGTATGCCGAACTCTACGAAGGACCTTCCCAGTAAAGCGCTGTTAGGCAGCTCCGTCAAAGCCCTCCTGAACGGAGTCCCGCTGGTTATACCGTGGCTCATGTCCCTGACGTCCAGGTGGCTGTCCAGGTTTATCAGTCCCAGTTGGCCTTCCTGTAGGTCAAGTCCCTCCACCAGTCCTTTAAGACCCGGATAGGTGAGGTCGTGACCTCCTCCTAACAGAATTGGGAATACCCCTATCGATGCTATCTCCCTGACCGCTTCGGTCAGGGCCTTGTGGGTCTCCTCGAGGGTTTCCCCTACAGGTACGTTTCCTAGGTCCACCATGGACAGGCCGTCGAAGTTGACCCCAAAACCTGGGGTCAGTTTATAAAACGACCTTCTGATGGCGTCTGGACCTAACGCTGCTCCCTGTTTCCCACCGTTAGCTGCTATCCCCCTGTCCTCTGGAACCCCCAATATGGCTATCTGGGCGGACCTAAGGGCGTCTTCGTGATCTCTCGATACCGGCCTTACCAGATCTCCTAGCCTTGGGTCCATAGGGTCCTTTCGGCTGTAGAAGAGGTCTAAGTCGGTAGGCACTAGGGACGTAAACATCTTTAGAACAGCACCATCGCTATGGGTGTGGCTATGAGGATGGTGAGGACGACCCTCTCAAACCATATAACCAGTATATCCCTCATTTTTATAGGAATATCGGTGCCCATTATGCAGGGGATGATGGCGGAGAAGAACAGTATCTCCGATACGCAGAGCACCGCTATCACGAACTTGAGGACCATGGAGACCTCTGCCTTGGCTATCAGGATGGCTGGCAGGAACATCTCAGCGAGCGATACCGCTGCGGCCTTACCCGCAAGGGCAGCCTCGGGAAGGCCGAAGAGCTTGAAGAAGGGGTAGAAGGCGTAGCCCGCTATGTCGAACACGGGGGTATACTTGGCGACCACAAGTCCCAGAAGCCCTATGGAGGTGATGGACGGGATAACGACCATGGCCATGTTCAGGCCTTCTTTGAGGTTGCTGAGGACCAGCCCAGTGATGGAAGGAGCCTCCGCTGCTGTGGCCATGCCCTCTTCCCACGCCCTGGAGAACAGCGATCCTTTTCCTGTGTGTTCCTCCGGGGCCTTTCCTGTGAAGTAATCGTCCGGCATGGATCTAAGGGGCCAAAGCCTGGTGGTTATGGCGGTCACGGCGAAGGTCACCAACATAGTCACCCAGAAGAAGGTTCCCCAATGGTCCATGATACCCAGGGTCTTTGCCACAATGAGCATGAAGGTAGCTGATACGGTGGAGAAGCCTGTGGCGATTATAGCGGCTTCCCTGACAGAGTATTTTCCCTGACGGTAGACGTTGTTTGTGATGATAAGTCCTACCGAATAACTTCCAACGAAGGATGCTACCGCGTCGATGGCGGATCGGCCTGGAGTTTTGAAGACCGGTCTCATGATGGGGGTCATGAGGACCCCGGTGAACTCAAGAAGACCGAAGCCCACCAGGAAGGCCAGGAATACCGATCCGATAGGGATGACTAGACCGACCGGTATGGCGAGGCTTGAGAACAAAAACGGCCCCATATCCTTGGCCATAAGCCAAGCAGGACCGACCTTGAAGTAGAGCATTAGACCTATTACGGCCCCAGCTACCTTGGCCAGAGAGAAAAACACGTCCATATTGGATCTGTTCCAGGTCTTCCTGATGAACGGGGAAACAGCTCCGGCTATCATGACCAGAATGGCGTAGATAGCCGCTCCTCCCGGCGCATGGGTCCTTATCGCCGATATGATGTGATCCACAGGGATGGTCGATTTTCCCCCTATGGTCAGTGGAAAGAAAAACATGAATAAGCCGAATGCGCTGTAGCCCAGAAATCGAGCTATACCTATGGATGAGACGTTCTGTTTGGACATACTACCCCTCCTGTCTTTTTACGGTAGGACGGGAGACCTGAAACAGGCCTCCCGTCGATACCGTATAGTGATTGTATTCTATACGCGATTACTTGCAGTTGCAACCACAGCAGCATCCGCCGCCGTTTTTCTCTTTCCAGGCCTTTTCGACGACCGAGCTCACCAGGTCCTCCTTGGGCACGTAGGGAAGGGTGATGTGGTAGTCGTTGGGGTATTTGCCGTTGACTTCGCCGCTGACCTCGACTGCGTGGTCACAGCGGGCCCAGGCTCTCCTGGCGACTCCCCCGAGGACGTCCCACATCATGGCGGATTTGACGATCTCGTCGGCTCTCTCCGAACCGTCCAGGACCATCCCGAAGCCGCCGTTGATGACCTTGCCTATGCCGACTCCCCCGCCGTTGTGAAGGGCGCAGAGGCTCATGCCCCTAGCGGCGTTTCCGGCGAAGCACTGGGTCGCCATGTCTGCGCAGATGTTGCTTCCGTCCTTGACGCTGGAGGTCTCACGGTAGGGCGAGTCGGTTCCAGATACGTCGTGGTGGTCTCTTCCGAGCATGACGGGGCCGATCTCGCCGTTTCTGATCATCTCGTTGAACTTGAGTGCTATCTTGGTACGACCTTCTGCGTCCTGGTAGAGAATACGGCACTGGGTTCCGACCACGAGGCCGTTTTTCTCTGCGTCCCTGATCCAGATCCAGTTGTCGTAGTCTTGAGCGCGACGGTTGGGGTCGATGCAGTCCATGGCGGCTTTGTCGGTCTTCCTGAGGTCCTCAGGGTTGCCGCTCAGGCAGCACCAACGGAATGGGCCGTAGCCGTAGTCGAACAGGACCGGTCCCATGATGTCCTCTACGTAGGAGGGCCAAATGAATCCGTCGTGGGTGTCCTCGCCGTTTTTGCAGATTTCCTTGACCCCAGCGTCGAAGATCGCCCTCATGAAGGAGTTGCCGTAGTCGAAGAAGTAGGTTCCCTTCTCGACGAGCCTCTTAACGACGTCGTAGTGTCTCCTGAGGGTCTCGTCGACCCTGCGACGGAACTCGTCGGGGTCGTTTTTGAGCATGGCGGTTCTCTCGTCGAAGGTCATGTCCGCAGGGCAGTAGCCTCCGTCGTAGGGAGCGTGGCAGGAGGTCTGGTCGGAGAGAAGGGGGATGTCTATGCCCTTATCAGCGGCGTACTCCAGCAGGTCCACTATGTTGCCGTGGTAGGCGATGGAGAGAGGCTCCTTCTTGTCCATGGCATCCTTCGCCATGGCGAAGGCGTCCTCGCAGGTCTCGGCGATCCTGCTGACCCATCCCTGGCTGTGGCGGGTCTCTATACGGGAGGAGTCGACCTCGGCCACTATGCCCACCCCACCGGCTATCTCTATGGCCTTTGGCTGAGCTCCGCTCATCCCGCCAAGGCCGGAGGATACGAAGAGGATACCGGCGAGGTTGTCCTTGGGGCCGATTCCCAGCCTCTGGCGTGCGGCGTTAAGCACCGTGTTGAACGTGCCGTGGACGATGCCCTGAGGCCCGATGTACATCCAGCCTCCGGCGGTCATCTGGCCGTAGTTGGTGACCCCAAGCTGCATTCCTCTGTGCCACTCGGCCTGGTTGTCGAATATGCCCACAAGCAGGCCGTTGGTGATGATGACCCTAGGTGCGTCGGGCTTGGATTTGAACAGGCCAAGAGGATGTCCGCTTTCGACAACCAGAGTGGTGTCGTCCGTTAGCTCCTCAAGGTATCTCTTAAGCAGCTGATACTGAAGCCAGTTCTGGCATACCTGGCCTGTCTCGCCGTAGGTCACCAGCTCGTAGGGATAGAGGGCGATCTCGAAGTCCAGGTTGTTGTCTATCATTACCTGGAAGGCTTTTCCTGCGACGCACTTGCCCTTGTACTCGTCTATGGGCTTGCCGTAGATACGTCCTTCTGGGCGATAGCGATAGGCGTAGATCCTGCCCATGGTGCGAAGCTCCTCCATGAACTCAGGGGCCAGTGTCTCGTGAAGTTCCTCAGGGACGTAGCGAAGGGCGTTTTTGAGCGCCAGCTCGGTCTCCTTCTGGTTCAGGTTCCAGCCCCTATCGGGGGCTCTGCGGATTCCCTTGGCGAAGTTTTTAACGGAAGGAAGCTCGGAACCGAGCTTTATGCTCATGGCCTTATCTACCGTTGCGTTATATTCCATGTTAGAATGCCTCCATATTTTAGGGTTAGCCGTCGTCGGGGGGATCTTGGCAGAGGTCCTCGGCGACGGCGTTTTTTATATTAGCTTATGGACGCCTCGACGGAGCTCTCGATGGCTGCCACGGAGCTCTCGATGGCCTTGAGAGTTTCCTCCATCTCGGATCTGATCTTCGCCGCGAAGGCCTCGTCCTTGAGCCCCATGAGGTTGATCTTCACGTTGTAGGAGGCTGCGACAGCAGCGGCTCTTGCGAGAACCGCCGCGCTGCCGGCGTCGGTAACAGCGTTGGGATTGCCCTTTTTGCTGGCGATGTCAGCCAGCTTTACCATGGCGGCGCACTCCTTCATGGTCTCGAAGGGGACCTCTATGGCCTTTTTAGTGGCCTCCTGCATTGCCTTGGAGCGAGCCGCCTTCTCCTCGTCGGTGGCTTTAGGCAACTTCATCGCCGCCATAAAGCAGTTGAACGCCTCTGTGTCCTTCTCCATGAGGTCCAAAAAGCGGTTCTGAAGAGCAGTTCCCTCGGACTGGACCTTTTCCATGATCTCCCAGTTATCCTTGTATTTTTCCTTGCCGACGGTGAGCCCTGCGACCATGGCGCTGAGGGCTGCTCCGAGGGAGCCAGCTAGTGCCGCTACGCTGCCGCCGCCAGGGGCGGGAGATTCAGAGGCAAGTTCCTCGATGAAGCCTTTTACAGTAAGGTCTGAAAGTTTCATTTATATAGTTCCCCTTTCCGTCTGTGAGAAGGTTTTAGGCGACGTAGACGCCTTTTTTGTAGACTTCAACCACAGGGGAGACCCCTGCGTGGTAGGCCAGTATGGCCGGAGTTTCCCCGTCCAAAAGGAGGAAGTCCGCCTGCTTTCCGACCTCAAGGCTGCCGACTTTGTCCTGGAGCCCTAAGGACCAGGCAGGGTTCAGCGTGGTGGCAACCAGAGCTTCCTCGATGGTCATGTTCATGTTCATCACTCCCAGGCCGAAGATGAAGGGCATGGATTCTGTAAAGCACGATCCGGGGTTGCAGTCTGTTGCCAGGGCGACCGGCACGCCTAGCTCAATCATCTTTCTGACCGGGGCGTAGGGCTTTTTTAGGCTGTAGGCTGTGGCTGGGAGTACGTCCGCCATAACCCCTTTTGCCGCCATAGCCCTGAGGTTGTCCTCGTTGGCCGCAAGAAGGTGCTCCGCCGATACGGTGTTCAGCTCCGCCGCAAGTCCCGCGCCGCCTGTGTCGTGAACCTCGTCGGCGTGGATCCTGAGGAGGAATCCCTGGTCCTTGGCTGCCTCCAGTATCCTCTTGCTCTGCTCGAAGGAGAATACCCCTTCCTCGCAGAAGACGTCGCAGTATGTTGCGATTCCCTGGGATTTTACCGCAGGGAGCATCTCGTTTATGAGGATATCCACGAACCTGTCGGGGTTGTCCTTATACTCCATAGGGACCGCGTGGGCTCCCATGAAGGTCGGAACTACGTCCAGTGGGGTCTCTCTGGCGATTCGGTCTATGACCGACAGCATCTTCAGCTCCGCCTCGGTGGTAAGTCCGTAGCCGCTCTTTATCTCCATGGTGGTGGTGCCGAAGTTGAGGGCGGAGAGGACGTTTTCGAGGGTGGTATCGAACAGCTCCTCCTCTGTGGCCTCCTGGACCGACCTAACCGACGACAGTATTCCCCCGCCAGCTTTCAGTATCTCAAGGTAGGGTGTTCCCGCCAGCCTCATGGAGAATTCCTTTTCCCTGCGCTTGGCAAAGCAGATGTGGGTGTGAGGATCGACGAAGCCCGGGATCATACAGGTCCCCTCGCAGTCGACCTCCATATCCACGTCCATCTCGTCCGCTTTAGGGAGCACCGACCCCTCGTCCCCAACCGCGACGATTATGCCGTTTTCGCAAAGCAGGGCTCCCTTTTCATACGTCGCCACACGGCCCTGATCGGGACCGGCCAAAGGCGAGTCTCCGCCTATAGGGGTTACTATGTGGGCGTTGCGATAAAGGGTGGCCGTCACGATCAGTTTTCCTCTCTCATGAGCTCCAGAAGCTTGAGCTCCAGGACCTGGTTGGGGTCGAAATCGTCGATCTGCATGTAGTAGGCGGCGCTGTCCAGCATGGCTGCGACGGGGATCATCCCGTAGACCTCTGTTCCGTTCACCGTGACGCCCCACCTCGCGGCCTCCATGCGGACGAACTCCAGGGCGCGGTAGACGGCGGTCTTATCGTAGTCGACTATGTTCATGCTGACCTGGACCATCCCCTTGTCCTCAAGGGCGAGGCCTATTCCCTTGACAGCGGTGAAACCGCCGCCGGATGCTCTGACCCTCTTGCCTATGGTCTTGGCTATCTCCACGTCAGTGGTGTTGAGGTTTACGTTGAAGGCGACCAGGAACTTTCTCGCCCCTATAACGGTAGCTCCAGCGGTGGGGTGAAGCTTGGGCTCTCCCAGGTCGGGATGGCGCTCGGGCTTGGAGATCTCCTCTTTGAGTCCCTCGTACTGGCCTTTACGGATGACCTCAAGCCTGGTCCTGTCGGGGCGTATGGCCGCCTCCTCGTAGTAGTAAACCGGCACGTTAAGCTCCTCGTGGAACCTCTTACCGAAGTTCCTGGAGAGCTCGACGCACTCCTCCATGGAGATGCCGCTGATGGGGGTGAAGGGAATGACGTCGATAGCTCCCATGCGGGGGTGGGCTCCCTGGTGGGTGTTCAGATCGATGTTGTCGACGGCGACCTTAGAGGCAGCCATCACCGCGTCGCATATGGCCTGGGGCTCACCTGCAAGGCTGACCACCAGACGGTTGTGGTCCTCGTCGGCGCGGTAGTCGAAGAGGTAGCAACCTTTCTGCTCCTTAAAGGGCTTGACTATGGCCTCGATAACGTCCTGTCTACGACCTTCGCTGAAATTAGGCACACATTCGATAAGCTGCTTTGCCATTGCTCTTCTACCTCCTGATTTTAGCCCCTCATAGGGGCTCTTTTTCTATGCTAAAGGGACTTGGCTATCTGTTCGGCCGCGTCCTTTACCAGCTCTAAAAGCTCTTCCTCGTGGTCGTCGAAGCTTGATGCTAGCCCTGCTATGCCTAGCTGGGCTACGAAAAGCCCCTTGGGATCGAACAAGGGGACGCTTATGTCCCCTGCGTGCTCTATCCACTCTTCCTTGCTCATAGAGTAGCCCTGGGCCCTGATCCTATCCAACTGACCCCTGAGGGACTTAGCCATATTCTGATCCGGAAGGGAGGACAGAATTCTGTCCCTGGTCCGATCGCGACAAAAGGCCAGAAGTACCTTCCCTGTCGCACCTGTGTGCAGGGGAATCGTCATCCCCTTGTGGGCGACGAATTTCATCGAGAGCATGGGTTCTACCGTATGTATACAGAGCCCGGTGGATCCCTCCAGGACGCTCATTATGGCTGTTTTTCCCGTGGCTTTCACAAGTTGGTTCATTATCGGGTCAGCTATCTCGGTAAGCTCTTGGTATAAGGTCCCTGGGTTGTGAAGAAGGAAAAAACGTATTCCTGGACGGTAACTGTCCGAGTTGGCATCCCTGTACACCCATTCCTGTTGCTCCAGGGAGGACAAAAATCGCTGCACAGTGCTGCGAGGTATGCCCGATCTGGTCTCTATCTCGCGGATGCTGAGGGTCTCGTCGGAGGAACAGATTAGGTCCATGATGTGGACCACCTTGCCTACTGCGTCAAGTCGATCTCTTTGGTCGTTCATTCCGATCCTCCGTAAAATGGGACAGAGTGTCTCATATGTGGTGTAGCTATAAAGTATCCTATATTGGGTCGATTGTCAACGAAAAAAGGCATCCGTAAAGGATGCCTTTTTATCCGTCTATCTTTTTGCTGGAAGTTTTGATTTTGTGAGGGAGAAACGGTCTACCATGGATCTCAGGTTACTGGCGCTTTGTGCCATTTCCTGTGCTTGAAACGCTACTGTCTCAGCCGCTTTAGCCGTCTCTGTGGTTGCGGATTTTATGGTTTTTACCATAGAGACGGTTTCTTCGTTTGCGTTGGTTATCGTCTCTATGGCTTTTGCGATATTTTCGCTCGATTCAGCCTGAATTTGAGATATGGAGGCTAGCTGATGGATAGCTTTTTCTATCTCCTCTATCCTTCGCAGAGAATTGTCCAGCTTTTCGGAGGCCTCTGCGGCTTTTTCAACGGTCTCATCTACGATCTTGTCGGTCTCTGAGGTTATCCTCTTTGATTCATCGGCGTTCTTTTGCAGCTCCCCTATCAGTCTGGAGACCTCTGTTGCCGCGTTGGCCGATTCCTCTGCCAATTTTCTGACTTCGTCTGCGACGACAGCAAAGCCCCTTCCTGCCTCTCCTGCCCTAGCCGCCTCTATAGCTGCGTTAAGGGCGAGCAGATTTGTCTGGTCCGCTATCGTCGTGATGGTAGCTACGAAGCCAGAGATAGCGCCAACCGAGCTGTGCAACGTCTGGATATTTTTTGCCGTCTCTTCTGTCTTAAGGCCCACAGTGGATATGCGCTCTTTGACGGAGTTCATAGCCTTCGCAGCCTGATCTGTTTGCTCTCTCGTATTTGTCACAAACTCTGCTCCTGAATTTGCGTTTTCCGCGCCGGTTCTTGCGCCGTCAGCAATTGCCTCTACCGCAGAACTGTTGTCCTCCAGGGCTTTTGCGTTTGACTCTGAATTATGGGATACGTGTTCCACCGATGACAGCACTTCCTCCATCGAGGCGTTTGTCTCTTGGGACATAGCGGCCAAAGAGGTTGCCCCTTCCGCGATGGTCTGAGATTCCTCCGATATGGCGGTCATCGCCTCCCTCAGGGATGTGACCATGGATGCCAATCCAGCTGCGAGCTGCCCTACTTCATCGCTGGAGAACGAGCCAAATTCTTCCTTCTCGAAGGAGAGGTCTCCGCTGCCGGCTCTTTCAGCTAGCTTTGCCGCCTTTGCCAATGGTTTAGTCAGCTTTCCGGCAAAGATCGTTATGGAGGTGACGAGCAAAAGAGCGGCCAAAATACCGGAGAGGCCTCCCAACAGGGCTATTTTTCTGGATCCTTCGTATATTTTATCCAGAGGAAGAACCGTCTGGACTGACCAAGGCAGCTTGACGTTCCTGAATTTAACAGGGACGAACACCCTATAGGCATCTGCCTTTGTGTGGATAGAAGAGTCTATCTGGTTTATCGTCTCTCCCTGCTTTATCCTTGGGATAAGTTTGTTTTGCCTAAGCTCGGTGCCTATTCGTTTCTGGTCGGGAAACGTGACGTATATGCCGTTGTTCGACAGCAATGAGACGAAGCCCGTTCCCATCGGTTTTACCCTATTCAGCTCTTTTTCCAGGTCCGATAGGGCGATGTCTACCCCCGCAACTCCGATAACCTTGCCTTTTAACTTTATCGGCACGGATAGGCTGGTCATCATTACGTCAACTCCCTCCACCGGCCAAGAGGCTGGCTCGGCTACTACCTGTAGTCCTGTTTTAAGCGAGCCTTGGTAGTACTCTGCTTTATCGTAGTCGAGGCATATGTCCATTATTACCTTGCCCTGGGATCTGGTGAAGTACGGTATCAACCTTCCGGTATCGTCGTGTCCTGCTTTGCCGGCAAAGTCGCCATCTTTTCCGTCGAAGGCGTTGGGTTCCCATACTGTCCAGGCACCCTGTAAGGAGGGATCCGATTCCGCAGTTAGTTTCAATACGTCAAAAGCGATTTCTCTTTTATTGTTAATGTCTGATGTGTGGATCGCTAGCATCGATTGAGCCAGTACCTCGGCCTGAGCCATCGCCGAGTCTATCCGGGATTCGACGCTTCTGGCGTACCTCTCCCCCATCTCGTGGGCAAGCGATGCTGCGTCTTTGAGGGATGCCTTTTTTGCAACTGTAGTTATAGTTGCTATCGCTATGAGAAAAGTTCCTAATGTCAGCGGTAAAATCAGCCAAAGCATCTTTCCTTTTAGCCCAATCTTCATTGTTGTGTCCCCCTTCGTCCCTGGATTTCGGAAATAAACCTTCTTCTTATTATAGCAAAAAGCCCAAGCGATAAGCTTGGGCTTTTTGGAGGGTCCGTCTCCGTTTTTTTGTTTGTACTGAGGTCTAAAACATCACCAATGCGCCGATCATTCCGAAGACGATAAGCAGTATGTTGTAATGCAGGAAAGTCGGGACGCAGGTGTCCCATATATGGTCGTGCTGTCCGTCGGCGTTGAGTCCAGAGGTGGGTCCAAGCGTCGAGTCGGAAGCGGGCGATCCAGCGTCTCCGAGGGCTGCCGCCGCAGCGATGAGGCAGACGGTAGCGGCAGGGGAGAATCCCAGTTTGATGGACAGAGGGCAGTATATGGCCGCTATGACAGGGATGGTCCCGAAGGATGTGCCGATGCCCATGGTGACCAGAAGTCCCACGGTGAGCATGAGCAGCGATCCGTAAAACTGGCTGCCTCCCACCATGCCTACGACGCTCTCCACGAGGAGGTCGACCGCCTTGGTCTCCCTGATCACCGAGCCGTAACCGGCAGCGACCAACATGATTATGGCGATCATACCCATGATGCCAAGACCACCGGACATAACTCCGTCTAGGCTCTTCCACTTGAGGGCTCCGGTTGCGACCATTATGCCGAGGGCTGCCACAGCGCCGAGGGGCAGTGAGTTCGTCTTGAGCTGGATGACGAATGCTACAACCACAGCGATCAGGGTCATCCAGTGGGATGCGGTCATGTGATCGGGGATCTCTTGGACCTCCTCTAGACCTGCCACTGGCTTGTCCTCGTAGTCCCTCTCCTTGTTGTAGGAGATGAATATGGCGACCAGTAGGCCTATGATCATGCCCGCTCCCAGTATCCAGGAATAGCGCCATATGTCCCCACTAGCAACCTGTACTCCGTTGGCGCTCATCTCTCTGGCTATTATGCCGTGGAAGATAAGGCCGAATCCCGCGGGAAGAGCTATGTAAGGGGCCTTGAGCCCGAAGGTAAGGGCACAGGCGACAGCTCTCCTGTCCTGCTTAAGCCTGTTGAAAAGCGAGAGCAGGGGGGGGATCAGTATAGGGATGAAAGCTATGTGGACAGGGATGAGGTTCTGAGAAAGGCAGGCTACGCCCGCTATTATCAGAAGCAACATGTGTCTCTTGTCCTTGACGACCTTCGTCAGCTTGACGCTGAGAAGGGTGGCGAGCCCGGTCTTGCTTATGGCCACGGCCAACGCCCCTAGCAGGATGTAGCTGAGGGCCGTCTCGGAGTTTCCGCCCATTCCGCCGATCAGGACGCTCATGGTCTCCCCTATGGGAAGCCCAGCGGATAGACCTGCCACTAGGGCGGCTATGATGAGTGCTAGTATTACGTTTAAATTAAGAAGGCACAGAACGATCATGGTGCTGACTGAAAGCACTACGGGATTTAGCAGTAACATGTAACGTCCCCCTTTTTCTTTTTTTGTTTTAGAGACGGACCTTTGTTTTAGGGACATCCCGTAGGATGTCCCGTGTCACTATTTTAGCACCTTAGGCGAGCTCTCCTATGGCCTCTTCCACCGCGTCGACCAGAGCACCGGACTTGACGATGGAAATTGCCTTGTCCATCAGGGGGTAGAGGAACGCATCCTTCTCCAGGAATGGGACGTCCTGACGGAAGCGATCGTAGGCAGCCTTGGTTCCTGCTCCTGGTGTAAGCGGCTTTGAGAAGTCTATACCCTGACAGGCAGAGAGGATCTCTATGCCCAGGACCTTCTGGACGTTTTCAAGTATCCTGGTTCCCTTTAGCGAGGCCCAGTACCCCATAGAGACGTGATCTTCCTGGTTGGCCGAGGTCGGTATGGAGTCGACCGAGGCAGGGTGAGCTAGAGTCTTGTTCTCAGATACCACGGCTGCGGCGGTGTACTGGCTGATCATAAAGCCACTGTTGACCCCGCTGTCTCCGATTATGAATGGGGGCAGGCCGTTGGAGAGGCTCTTGTCGACCATTCTGGATACCCTGCGCTCGGAGATGCTGCCGAACTCTGCCACGGCTATTCCGAAGAAGTCCATCGGAAGAGCTATGGGCTGGCCGTGGAAGTTGCCTCCGCTGATCACGTCCTCGGACTCGGGGAAGATCAGTGGGTTGTCTGTCACCGAGTTCATCTCAAGCTCGATGCTCTCTTTGATGTACTGAAGGGCGTTTCTGCTGGCCCCGTGTACTATTGGGATGCACCTGAGGGAGTAAGCGTCCTGAACCCTCTCGTGCTTGAACTTATCGATTATCTCGCTGTTGCCTATAAGCCTACGCATATTGCTGGCGACGGCGATCTGTCCCTTGTGAGGCCTGATGGAGTGGGTTCTCTCGTCGAATGCGTAGGGAACCCCGTGAAGTGCCTCTACAGAGAGGGCCCCAGCGATGTCGGCTGTCTTTGCCAATGTGAGAGAATCCCACAGGGCCAGGGCTCCCAGTCCCGTCAGGGCTGCCGTGCCGTTGTTGAGGGCAAGCCCTTCCTTGGGATGAAGGTGGATCGGTTTGAGTCCGGCCTTGCTCATAGCCTCAATGGCGGACATACGGACACCCTTGTAGAAGACATCCCCATCTCCAAGCATGGCTACAGCTATATGCGACAGGGGACAGAGGTCCCCGCTGGCTCCCACCGAACCCTGAGAGGGGACGTGGGGGATGATGTCCAGGTTGAGGAAGTTGACCATCTGGGTCAAAGTCTCCATCGTGATGCCCGAGTGACCAGCTGTGAGGCCGTTGAGCCTGAGGAGCATGATGGCTCTGACCGTCTCAACTGGGAGAGGCTCGCCGACGCCTACAGCGTGGCTCTTGAGAAGGTTTTCCTGCAAAAGAGTGCATTTTGCGGTGTCGACCTTCACCGTGGCCAGGTCTCCGAAGCCTGTGGTAACTCCGTATATGATCCTGTTCTGATCAACCCATTTCTGGATCAGTGAGGATGCGGTGTTGACCTTTTTGATGGCTTCCTCTGAAACCTCAACGTTGTAGCCCTTCCTGGCCACGTTTACCAAGTCCTGTAGCGTTAGTGAATGTCCGTCGATTACCACGGTGTCTCTCATTTTTGCTCAGACCTCCAATGGGGTAGATAATAGGATACGGCTCAAAGATTGATAAAAGACTCTTATCTCGAAAAGAATACATCAAAGCGAGAGCCACCCCTATTGTAGCACCTGGATTTTCGAACTGTCAAATAAATATTGAATTTACCCTACAATTACTGCGCAAAGTCACGTCGTCATCCAGTCAGAGGGATATCCTGATGATCGACCTTTGAGAGGGTATTGCGATCGATTTTGGTCTATAATATTTTTCATCCGACCCTGATATGAGAGGAGATGTCGCCGTGACTTTAAAGATCAGTCTTATAGGGCCGCCTGCTTTCTCCGTTGATGGGGAGTCTGTATCCTTCCCTTTTCGGAAGGTCCAAGCCCTTGTCTGTTACATGGCTGTGGAGCTCAAAGTCTCTCGAGAGGTTCTTGCGGACGTATTCTGGGGGGATAGAGACGGAGACATGGCCTTCAGAAACCTGAGAAACGCCCTGTATCAGGCTAAGCAGGCTCTACCTCCTGACATTATCGATGGCGACAGACAGTGGATTTTTCTGGATCGTTCGTCGGTGGATCTGGACCTGGTCCGACTTTCATGCAGGGGCATACCGCTGGACGAACTTAGGTCGATGTCCAGGCCTTTCATGGAGGGCTTCCACATATCGGGTTGCCCGAGGTTCGACGAGTGGATGGATTCGACCAGGAGGGATGTGGAGAGAAAATACCGCTCGCTTCTAAGTGCAATGGCCTCCGACGAGGTAGGGGTTGGAGACTATTCCGCCGCCATACCGCTGTTAGAGCTTATGATAGAGTCCGACCCCCTGGACGAGGAGCCCTACTGTCGCCTGATTAGATGTCTGTCCTCTCTGGGGCGTCATGGCAGGGTTGATGAGGTGTATCGTCTGCTCAAGAGGCGTCTTTCCTCCGAGCTCGGACTGTCTCCAGCGCCGGATACGGAGCGACTTTTCGATGAGGCAATGTCAGAGAGGTCCTCCGGGCCATCCTGTGATTTTTACAGCCCTGTTGCATCGGAGCTCAACGGGTTTTCTCGTTTTTGTGGTAGAAGCGAGGAGATCTCGGCGATAGGCGCTTTTCTCGGCAAAGAGGATGGCGGAGGACCGAGGTGCATATGGGTATCGGGAGAGGCAGGAGTTGGAAAGAGCTCTCTCATAGATAGAGCTGTTAAGTTGCTGTGCCAGGACTCCTTGGTCCTGCGCTGCGGCGCAGTACCAGGGGAGGATCGCTATCCCCTTCTTCCTTGGAACGACCTGCTGGGGACGATGGTTAGGGCTTTCCCGACTGAAAAGCTAAAAGTCTCCTCCTCTGCCTGGTCCCTACTGGGAGAGAGTTTTCCTTCATTGGGGATAAAATCCACTTCGTTTCAGCCTGCATCCCCCGACAGGATAGGCTTAATGCTGTCGGATATAATCTCTCAGATCGCAAAAGATAAGGCCGTAGTTCTCGTGATGGAGGACCTCCAGTGGTTTGATAAGCCTTCCCTTGCGGTCCTGGAGAGCCTGATGGTGCATACCCTCTGTGACGTTACTTTGTTCTTTTCATCCCGCCCTCATTTGGATAGATCTGGCTCGTTCCTTGTCCGTTCGCTGGGAAGATCTGGCAGGATAGCCCTGCTTAACCTGGGGCTGAAATGTTTCTCGAAGTCCGAGACAGAATGCCTATGTCGTAGTTTTATCCGTGACAGGGATTTCTCGAATGAGGAGCTGAACAGGATATTCTCCGTCACAGACGGTCTTCCCCTGTTTTTAGTGGAGTCTCTGAGATCACTAAAATCCGGGCATCCCGTGGACGAGACCCCGTCAAGCCTTTCCGACGCTATAGATGGCCATCTGTCGGATCTGACCAATCGCGAGAGATACCTTCTGGAGTGCCTTTCAGTGTATTCTCTGAGGGCTGAGTGGTCGTCCCTTTCCAGGATCTGCGGTTTTTCTCAGCCGGAACTTGCCGATCTCGTGGAGGGGCTGAGGAGTAGGTCAATCCTAGCTGAGGAAAGGGCCGACGGAGGGGAGCTCTACATAGAGTTCATCCATGGTAAGGTTAAGGACCACGTCTACGGAAAAATGTCCGAGTCCAGAAAGAGGGTACTCCACTCCGAACTGGCCCTGTCCTTGATGGGCGAGCTCGCTGGAAGGTCCTGGAACGATCTTGCCTGCTCCCGTCTCATCCAGCATTGCAGGAAAGCTGGGTTAAAACTTGAAGAGCTTGAGTATACCTTGAAAAAATTAAAATTACATATTAACCTAAATTACGAGCTTTTCCCTCTGTTCAACGATTACGTCTTGAAGGAGTCCTCTACGTCCTTTGGGAGCAGGGAGTACACCGTCAAAGAGCTTGAGAGCTCCCAGGCTTTGATCAGGGAGATAAAGAGGGAAAGCGGCACCTCCGACAAGCTTCACGAGCTTGAGACCGTTTTTATGGCGATACACGGGGGATACCATCTGTGGTGGGGGGACTACGATCTCGGCAGGATTCTGGTCAAGACCGCTCTTGATCGTGCGACCGCGAGGAAGGACTGGGCGATGGAGGCAGAATGTCTTCAACACCTATGCTACTACGGGATACAGATAGAGGACGGAAGGCTGTTAACAGCCTACGCCAGAAGGCTGATCGGTGCGGCTGGTCAGATAGGAAACGAGCCCGTCAAGGCTATGGCATTGCGTTTTTTGGGGATGGCTAGGATATTCACCCAGGACTATGGCCCGGGGGAGAGGGCTTTGCTGTCCTCCATTGGGCGCTTTGAGGCGATCGAGGCGATCGACGAGCCCTATACTTTGCAGATAATAGGGGCAAAAAGCTATCTAGGGGATCTAGCCCATCGCACCGGTAGGCTGGAGGAGGCCCTATCCATATACCAGGATTGCATAAAAATGTGCGAAGAGGGAGGGTTCTTCCGGGGG
Source organism: uncultured Synergistaceae bacterium (assembly GCA_964395085.1). Taxonomy (GTDB): domain Bacteria; phylum Synergistota; class Synergistia; order Synergistales; family Dethiosulfovibrionaceae; genus Dethiosulfovibrio. Next base: position 7,318 of record CAYNAN010000029.1, on the reverse strand, counting down.
CTATGTCTCTTTCACAGCAACGCGGCTCATGTCGCGTTGGATTTGGGCGGGGGATCCTTGATGGATAGCCATATGGATTCGGCTAAGGGGTATCTGGAGGGTTGCCAATGGCGGCGGGGAAACTCGATAATATTCAGTCTGATGGCGCTTAGAGCCTTTGGGAGAGGCGACGAGTCCAGTGCATTGAGGTACCTTAGAGAGGCGGATGAGCTTTGTATCCCGCTACACAAGAGACACTGGCTTGCCCTTCAACTTTGGGTTAAGGCCCAGCTTAAAAAACGTGCTTGTAGCGATGGAGATCTGGGCCGTTATCTGAGCGGATCAAAAGAGGCGTATCTCATGGACTCCCTTTCCCTGTACCGTGAGATGGGGGTTGCCCACAAGATGGATCTCATAAAAAAGGAGCTGGATGGCCTAAGCTAAAAAAAGGGGCGAAGAACTGGATTAGGATAAATCCGCTCTTCACCCCTTTTTTATCCTGCTATTCCTTTACAAGCAGGACCTTTTCTCCCCTGGAATGACGGACTATCATCCAACAGATGGTGAAGGCCATTGCCATCATAAGGAAAAGTATGGGGAATCCCGCCACGGTGGCTATCTGTTTCGTGGCGTCGATGCCGCTGATCTCTCCTCCACCGCTTCCGCTGATGAGGTTTATTATTGCGACGGAGGACATAACGATGCCCCAAAATATCTTCATCTGAGCCGGAGGCTCCATGCCCTCCTGGTGGGCTGCCGTGGTGGATAGGGAAGCCACTGTAGAGGTCATAGAGTCGGCCATGGTGACTATGGAGACGAAGACCGTGACCATAAAGGTCCAGCTGATGATGTCGGTCAAGGGATAGTGTTTCAGGAACTCGAACACCGACTTCTCCAGAGCTAGTTTTCCTCCCTCATGGATCGCATCCCAGAGTCCCTGGCCTGTAAACTCCAGGTGAATGGCCGCTCCACCGAAGACCGAGAACCAGAGAAACCCGAAAAATGCCGGCATCATCAGGTTCATCAGCATGAACTGACGGATGGTTCTTCCCTTGACCAGTCTGGCTAGGAACATGCCTATAAGAGGTGCGTAGGCCAGCCAGATGGCCCAGTAGTAGATCGGCCACCACCTCGGCCAAGCCGATCCGTCAAGAGGACTCAGGTAATGGGTGCGGACGAAGAAGTCGTCTATGAAATGTCCAGCGGCCTGGGTTCCCAGAGACAGGATGAACCTGGTTGGCCCAAAGGCGAACACGAACACCAGCAAAACCAGGAATATCTTGGCGTTTTTGTCCGATAGCCAACGTATGCCCTTGTCCAGACCGGTGTAGCTGGAGATTATGTAGACCGCTACTATGGATCCGACCACCGCGACCCACATAGTCTTGTCTGCGGGGATCCCTGTCATTATCTGGATACCGCTGGATATCTGCATGGTCCCAACTCCGAGAACCGCCGCCACGCCACCGGCTATTGCAAGAAGGCACAGACCGTCCACGACGTCGCCGACTATCCCCTCTATCCTCTTGCCCGCTATGGGGTAGAGCGTGGAGCTGACCCTGTAGGGCAGGTTCATGTTGTAGGCCGCGTAGGCTATCCCAAGACCACATATGGCGTACATGGCGTAGGGGATGAAGGTCCAATGGACGTAGGTTGTGACCATGGAGAACATCGCTGCCTCCTCGGTCTTAGCGGTAATACCGAGGGTCTCAAACACGCCGGAGTCCATGAAGTGATACAGAGGCTCCGCTATCCCCCAGAAGACCACCCCTGTGGCTATGCCGGCGCATAGGGATATGGCGAACCAGTTCCATACGCTTAGTTCGGGCTTGGCGTCCTTTCCTCCGAACTTTATATCCCCGTACTTCGAGAAACAGAAAAACAGACATATGAACAAGAAGAAGTTTCCGGAGATCTGAAAAAGCCACCCAAAATCGGTAAACGCATAATTGACTATGGCGTTCTCTACATCGTAAAAAGTCTTAGGCGCAATCAGTCCGACTATGATGATCGCCAAAAAGATCAGCGACATGGGGATGAATATACCCTTTCTTACCCTTACCTGCTGGTTGTCCTTCACGTCGTTACCCCTCCTGTTGTGAGAATGGATATCCCTATGCTACGGTGAACCGATTTGATCTTACAGTGGTAGGGTCAAAGCTCCGTCAAAACAGGGTCAAATGGAAGCTGCCTCTTTGGCTGCCTTTAAAATGGTCCCCTGTGATATGAGTTTATGGACTTTAGCCACGTCCAGAGACAGGTTTCTATCGGTGTCCAGAAAAGGTACTTCTTCCCTGAGCGTTGCCTTAGCTGCGGAAGTTCCCCTACCCAGTCTAGTGGCCTTTCTCAGGTCGATGGCCTGTGCGCTGTGTATCATCTCTATGCCCAATATGTAGCGTATCGTGTCGACCATAGCGGCGGTTTTAAGCATGATGTAGGGGGTGTTGTTCCCCCTGTCCTCCATGTCTTCCGAGAGGGAGCTGTAGTCGGCGGAGATGGGGTTCGACAGATGGCGAACCTCGCTGTCCAATGAACAGAATACCTTCTGTATGGTCCCGAAGGCGTGGACCTTTGCGTCGGTGGGGGTCAAAAATCTCGCTAGGCCGGTAAACCTGGGGGAGCCCATCCTCAAAGTCCGGTGTGCAGCTGTTCGGGACAGGTGGCTTAGGGCTATTCCCATCATCTCGAAGGCCAAAACCCAGTTTAGTGGCTCGAAGTTGGCACAGGGGATGATCCTCTCCTCCTCGAAGGCTATACAGGGGTTGTCGTCGGAGCTGTTTAGGTGGATCTCAAGGAGTTTTTTCGTGTACTCAAGGGAGTCCCTTACGGCTCCGTGGACCTGGACGGCACAGCGGATGCTCAGAGGATCCTGGATAGATTCGGACACGTCTGGAAGCCATAAGTAGCTCCCCTCCAGGAAGGATCGGGCCAGCTCCATGCTCTTTCTCTGTCCGTCGTAGGGACGATAGAGATAGGGCAGGGGATCCAGCGGGCAGATGTTCCCCTTAAATCCCTCCATAGTCATGGAGTAGGCCAGGTCCGCAGTGTCTATGAGCTCCTCTATGTCGTGGATCAACAGGGCTCCCAGTCCTGCCCCAAGGGCGTTGGAGCTTACCAGTGACAGGCCGTCCTTAGGTCCTAGCTTGCAAGGGGATAGTCCCTCTTTCTCCATGGCCTGGGCTCCCGTCATGGTCTGGCCCTTGTACTCCACCTCTCCCTCGCCTATCATCGCCAGGCCTATGAGGGATAGATTGGTGATGTCCCCCTCTCCAACCGATCCCCTCAGTGGAAGCCTTGGGTGTATTCCTTTGTTCAGAAAGTCTCGGTGTAGCCTTACGAGATCTGGGTGCATACCGGTCCTGCCCACCAGAAGGGTGTTGAGCCTACCGACCATAACGGCTCTGACCTGTTCGGCGGATCCGTAGGGGGCCACTCCGTCGCAGTGGGCCAGGAGCATGTTCCTGTTGTACTCGGCGTAGTATTTGACCGATATCTCCCTGTCTTTGTTGACTCCCACTCCGGTGTTCATCCCATACACCTTCTGTTCGCCCGACATAGCGAACCTCTGTAGCAATGACCAGGATTTCTCCACCCTCTCCATGGCTTCCGAGGCTATCTCCACCGGCCTGTTTCCCCTGGCGACATCCACCAGATCCTCTATTTTTAGCGACGCTCCGTCCAGTATCAGCGGTTTCATGTGAATTTCCCCCTTCTATCCCCTTAAGGCCTTAATTATCCTCTCTGGAACGAGAGGAAGATCGGTAAGGCTGGTTCCCAGTGCCCTGTTGATCGCGTTGACCACCGCCGCCGAGGTCGGGACGGTGCATATTTCCCCTATGCTCTTTGCCCCGAATGGGCCACCTGGCTCGTTCTCCTCCACCAAGATCACCTCCACAGGGGGCATATCCGGCGCGTTTATCATGTGGTATCGACTTAAAGAGCCGTTTTTAGGCTGCCCCTTCCTGTCGTAGGCGAGCTCCTCCGAGATGGCCATCCCTATGCCCATCTGAACCCCTCCGTATATCTGGCCGTTCAACAGCTTGGGGTTTATGGCCTTTCCTACGTCGTGAACAGCCATGAAGTCCGTTACCAGCACCAGCCCTGTCATTGTGTCCACCTCAACCTCGGCCAGATGCACCCCGAAGGAAGCGGGGTTTTTATCCGGGGCGTAGTGGAGATAGTCACCGACCTCCTGCCTCAGGGTTTTGGCTATGCGGCATACCATGTCACCGTAGGAGAAGGCCTCTCCAGATCTGGTGATCACCGTGCCGTCTCTCAGAAGGATCTTTTCTCGAGGTTCGTCCAATACCTGGGATATCTGGGATATGAACCGCGCCTTGAGCTTTTCCGCCAGCTCCAGGGCGCAGGCTCCGCAGACGTAGGTAACTCTACTGGCGACGCATCCCACGTCGAAAGGAGCCGTCTGGCTGTCCGCCTCTGTTACGTGGATCATGTCGGGGGATAAATCCAGTACCTCCGCCACTATCTGACCTACAGTGGTCGTCGTGCCGTTGCCGAGCTCGTGAAGTCCGGCGTTGACCAGGATGGATCCGTCCTCGCAGAATCTCATGGCCATGGAGAGAAAGTCGGGATAGGGAGATCCGTAGTAGCCGTTTCCGTGGGTGCAGCAGGCCAATCCCACTCCTTTGCGGTATCTTCCGTCGCTGACCAGGTTAACCCTGTCGTACCAGCGGAAACTCTTCACCCCGATGGCCAGACAGTCCCTTATCCTGGCGTTGCCAAGAGGAGGGGCCCCAGTAGGGTCGAGATCCCCGGGGTATACCAGGTTTTTCATCCTGATATCCACAGGGTCAAAGTTAAAGTGCCTCGCCAAAAGGTCGATGTGTATCTCGGTCATGGTGTGGATCTGGGGAGAGCCATAGCCTCGACAGGCCCCGTTGGGAGTTGTGTTGGTGAACGTGGTGTGCCCTTTAAAGGTCTGAGACGGTATGCGGTACAGCCTGGAGGCTTTTTTGCCCATGGCCATAGTCACTCTGTGTCCTCCCGTGGCGTAGGCCCCTACATCGGTGATGACGTCGATATCCCTGTGCAGGAAGTAGCCCTGCTCGTCCAGAAATGTCTTGACCTTTCCCACCGAGGCTGCCCTTGTCCTGGTCCCGATGATGCACTCTTTCCTGTCCATGGATAACCTGACAGGTCGTCCGGTGTCGAGGGTCATCAGGGCGCAGGCTGGCTCCAATACCGCCTCCTGTTTGCCTCCAAAGGTCCCTCCCATCGGGGCCTTCACGACCCTGATCCGGTTTACCGGCTTTTTGAACAGTATAGAGAGGGCGTAGCGTACGGTGAAGATCATCTGACAAGGCGACTCGACCACCAGCACGTCTCCGTAGTCCATGTAGGATTGACAGACGTGGTTTTCCATTGCCCCGTGATGGATCTTTGGGGTAGTCACGGTGGTCTCAAAGGAGATGGCGCCTTGTGGTGCTCCATCTCCGTAGGATATCCTTCCCTCTATCACCTGAGGATGTCCATCACGGAAGGACTGGGCGGAGAGGGCCTTAACCGGGTCTATCACAGGCTCGTATTCCTCGTACTTTACTTTTATGAGTGCGGCAGCTTTCCTCGCAGCCTGGTCGGTCTCGGCCAGTACCGCTCCTATGGCGTCTCCGACGAATATGGGCCTGTCGGTGAAGACCCTCTCGTCCCGTCGGTCGGTCTGGTCAGGCAGAAACACCGCGCTGTTGAACGATATCCCTGGGTCGTCCTCAGAGGTGTATATCTTTATTACTCCAGGGACTTTAAGGGCTTTTGAGCTGTCTATTGAGAGTACTTTGCCGTTTGCCACGGAGCTCATTATCAGTCGGGCGTGGGTCGTTCCCCTGGATGGTTTGTCCGCGAGGTAATGGAGCCTTCCCGTGGCTTTCTCCTCTATGTCGCTTCTTCTCACGTCATGCCCTACGTATTTGAACGTCGTCATCTCAGGACCTCCTTCACGTGATCCCACAGTTGATCTCCCAGCCCCTTTATGGCCTCTCTCTTGTAGGGCAGGGACGATCTCCCTGGAATGGTGTCGGTGACGGCATCTGAGAGTGCCGCAAGAAAGCTGTCCTTACAGCCTGAGCCAGAGATGAGCCTGGACAGCTCTTCCTCCGCCTTTGAAGCTCTGGTCGGGCTGGAGGCGATGGCCCCTATGTATATTCTTACCGGTTGATTCGGTATTTCCGGATAAAAGCTCGACGCCAGGTTTATCTTTGATATGGTGACGGCTCTGCGACTGCCCACCTTGGCGAACCAGGACAGCCGACCATCCCTGATGGGGATCTTTATGGAGCTTATGAACTGCCCCTTCTCTAGTACGGTGGTGTTTCTACCGGTTATAAAATTTTCAATAGAGTGTGCGATTTGGTCCTCATGGGAGCTCTCTACAACGGCTTTAGCCTCAAGGCACGCCATCGCCGGGATAGTGTCGGCGGCGGCCGACCCATGGGCTAAGTTACCTCCGATCGTCCCCCTGTTTCTGATCTGTGTGGATCCGACCGATGACGCTGCCATGGAAAGGGCGGCAGCGTGTTTTATGACGGATGGAGATGTCTCCATGTCACTATGGGTGGACGTCGCCCCTACGTAGAGATGTCCTGTCTCGACGGAGATCTGTGATAGCTCTGGAATGGACGTCAGATCCACAAGGCTATACTCTCTCTCAGGATGGGATCTAACCTCGATGACCAGGTCGGTTCCTCCCGCTATCAGCTTTAAATCTTCGCTATCCGAGCCCAGGATCGAGCGAAGCTCGTCTAAAGACGAGGGTCTATAGGCCCTCATTTCTGAGTCTCCTGGCCGCGTCGATAACCGCGTTGATTATGGGGATATATCCGGTGCAACGGCAGATATTTCCCTCCAGGGCCCTTCGGGCCTCCTCCTCCGAGGGGTCGGAGTTTTGCATCAAAAGAGCCTTCGTAGACATGATCATGCCGGGGGTACAGAAACCGCATTGAACCGCGTCGTTATCCATAAAAGCCTGTTGTATAGGGTCTAACTCGCCTCGTTGGGCTAGACCCTCCGTGGTCATTATGTCCGATCCTGCTGCCTGAAAAGCCATCACGGTACAGGACGTGACCGCCTTGCCGTCCATGATGACGGTGCAGGCTCCACACTCTCCCTCTGAGCATCCCTCTTTGACGCTGGTGAGTCCTAAAACGTCCCGAAGGAGGTCCAGTAATCTCATATCAGGAGAGATCTCTACAGTCCGATCCTGTCCGTTGACGGTAAGCTGTATGTTCATCCTATGTCCCCCTCGCTGTGTCTTTGTGAAAGACTATAGAGGAGCAGTGTCAAAGGACCGTCAAAAAAGGCCTGCGATATATCGCAGGCCTTTTTT
>CAYNAN010000028.1:0-25805 GCA_964395085.1 uncultured Synergistaceae bacterium | reverse complement strand
GACGTGCCCTCCGAGGCGGTTCGTACGGAACAGGCAGGTCGAGTATACGATTGGGGAAACAGGGCGTAGGCGGAACGATCTCTCCGAGGGGACTCGAAAGTGAGTTTTTAGAGGTTCACTGTAGGTATGTAAAGAGGGCCGTCGTATGACGGCCCTCTCGCTATTTTTGGAGTACGTTCATAGAGGTTATCCTGTCCAGTATAAGCCTGCCAGGCCAGTGGTTAGGCAGGTCCGCCCCCACGTCCAAGGTGGATATGACCGATCCTCCCACCACGAAGCGGCCTTCCTTGCCGCCAACCTCGGTTCTTATGCCCCACATATTGTGAAGTATGAGGGGTTCCTCTCGGTAGGTCCCTATGTAGAGCATAATGTGCCCCGGCTGTCCTAGGAGGGTGAAAAAGGGCACCCCTTTTTCGACGATGGTCCTCTTTTTATCCTCCCCTGTCATCCCCTCCAGGGATATGGTCTTTCCGGTCTGAGCCTGAGCCCTTGAATTTCTAGGGAGCCAGATCCCGAATGGGGCCATAATGTCCCTGGTGGTGGCGCTACAGTCCCGATTGTACAGAAAGCCCCCCCAGCCGTAGGGCTCACCCAGGACCTGCTCCGACAGAAAAGCCGCCTTCCATGGGGTCGCCGCCATGGGCATAGGGGTCACGTCCTCCATTGAGGCCTTCGACTTGGCCATCGCCGTCCCTCCGTCGTCATCGACCGGAACGGCCAGTTCAAGGGTGGCCGCACCTCTATGGAGGATTGGTAACACCGTCCCGACCTTGGCCCGGAAGAGGGCCTTTCCTCGGTGATCCCTCAGTACCGTCCCTTCTTTGACGACAGCAGCCAGGTCCATCCCCATCCATTTCTGCGCGGTGGAGTCGCTAACCTCAGCTAAGTCTACAGCCTTTATCCATCCTGAGGCGTAGGAGGTGTCGCACCAGGCCCAGAGGCCGTCTTTTGACAGGTGGGAGAGATGCAGGGGCTCCCCTCCGTGGACCAGGCTGTTTTGCAGGTAGTCGAAGGGGTATCCCTCGCCCGGCAGGTCAGGGGAGAGGAATACCGGCGACTCTGTGGGCATTAGCCTCAATGATGTGGGCCTGAGGGATATCGCCTTTGTACCTATGATGTCAACCTGGTCTATGTTGGACAGGTCCTTCATCTCTGACATCCATCTCTCCGATCTCGGCTTCAGGTTTTCACCGAAGGTCCTGTCTGGGCCGTATTTGCCGAATACCCACTCTATAACCTCCCTGCCGTCCCGGCTTTTGTCCTGCCCCCAGGGGGAATAGAACTTTGCCTTGAAGTTCTCGTATCGACCTCTTTGCTCTTCCTGGGATATAACCGGTACGTCCGTAAGGGATGAGGCGTGGAACACGGGAGACTGGGGAACCTTATCTATCCCCGACAGGGCCCAGGCCGACGGCGATAGGGCCAGCCACAGCAGCAGGATCGTCGATTTTAGCGGATATCTCATCCTATGCTTCCCGATTTGACCATTCTGTTTCTGCCCTGCTGCTTGGCCTGGTTTGCCATAAAGACCGAAGACGGGTTAACCTGTTTTATCTGTATCTGGTCGTTGAGCAAAAAAACGCAGGACGACACGTTTTCCAGCAAAGACCGAAGCATCACGTCTGAGTTCAATTCTATCTCCCCCTCGTCGTTTTTAGTAAAAAAAACCTGTGCTTCCATGATTGCACAAAAGACCGATTAAGCGCAAGTCCGTCGGCATGAGGTACAATGGACCTGAGATATAGGGATAAAACGAGGAGGAAGCAAATATTATGTCGGAACTGACTTACGGACTGGATTTAAGCTACGATCAATGGAGATCATTCACCGAGGAGCTGGGCGAACCCGCCTATAGGGCGGACCAGATCTGTCAGTGGATCTACCAGAAAAAGATATTTGACGTCAACCGGATGACCAACCTGTCCAAGACCCTCAGGGAAGGGCTGTCGGAGAGGCTTTTGGTCCAGCCGCCCTATCTGGCAAAGGTCCAGACATCCCAGGACAAGACGGTAAAGTTCCTCTGGCGTTTTCTGGACGGCAACGAGGTGGAGTCGGTGTTGATGGACCACGGAAACCACCACACCGCCTGTCTCTCCACCCAGGTTGGCTGTCCTCTAAGGTGCGATTTCTGTGCCACAGGCAGACAGGGGTTCGTTAGAAACCTCTCCGCCGGGGAGATAATCGGGCATTTCTTGGCCATGGAGTCCTGGCTTGGTCAGGACATAAAGAACATCGTCTTCATGGGGATGGGCGAGCCCCTTCTCAACTGGGACAACGTTAAGAGCGCCATAGAGACTTTGAACCACCCTAAGATGAGGGGAATGGGGATCAGGAGGATAACCATATCCACCGCTGGCGTAGCCCCCGGAATACTGGCTCTGGCGGACTCGGGGCTTGACGTGGGCCTTTCCATCTCACTCCACGCCCCTAACGACGACATACGCTCTAAACTCATGCCGGTCAACGACCGCTACCCTCTGGGACAGGTTATGGATGCCCTAAAGGTATACCAGAAGAAGACCGGCAGCAGGATAACCGTCGAGTACGTTATGCTCAAGAAGATAAACGACGAGGTCGAGCACGCCTACGAGCTGGCGGCCCTTCTGGCCGACCTGGATGTCTACATTAACCTGATACCCTACAACCCGGTTATCCCGAGGTACAGTCGGCCGTCGGCCAGCAGGATAGCTCCCTTCGCCTCGACCCTCCGCAAGCTTGGGCTAGAGGTGGACGTCAGAAAGGAAAAGGGAGCCGATATAGACGCTGCCTGCGGTCAGCTTAGGGGCCGAATCGACTGAGATGGCCTATCGGGGGTATTTCGACGGAGGGTCCAGGGGAAACCCCGGCATAGCCGGAGCAGGGGCCGTCCTTTACGATCCGACAGGAGCCAAGGTCTGGGAGGGGGCAAAACCCCTAGGCCGTTGCACCAACAACGAGGCGGAGTATCTGGCCGCCTCAATGGTCCTTGATGAGGCGCTCCGAAGGGGGGTCTCCGAGCTTGAGTTGTTGGGTGACAGCAAGCTTGTCATACAGCAGCTGTCGGGAGCCTGGAAAATAAAGGAGCCCAGGCTTCAGGCTCTGGCTAACAGCTTCAAAAAGTCCGCCTCGGGGTTGTCTTTGGCCTTTACATGGATACCCAGGTCGGACAACTCGGACGCCGACAGGCTGGCCAACCTGGCCATGGACGGCGAAAGGCTGGATTTGTCCCTGGATTCGGAGGAGGTGGCTGAAAATGGCCCCCTTATCCCTGAGATGAATCTTGAGGCGGCTGTGGTCTCCCAGGGCGAGGATCGTTTTATCGTCGATATCGTGAGAAAGAGGTGCAGCTGCGACGAGTTCGCCCAAAGAGGCGACTGTCCTCACCTCTCTTTCTGCCTTGAGCTTATGGGAACATCTAGACAGGCTGACCCTCGGAGAGATCGTCCCGACAGAGCCCCTTCGAGCCCGTATACTCGGCCTGCCGTAGTGTAGTACGAATGGGGCGACAGGACGTCGCCCCAAGCCGAGGGGGCACAGGACGTGCCCTCTGAGGCGGTTCGTACGGAACAGTCAGGCCGAGTATACGGTTGGGCGAGACAGGGCTCAGGCGGGACGGTCTCTCCGAGGGGACTCAAACGTGAGTTTTAGAGGTGTCCTTATAGATCTGAGGCGATAGACGCCTCTGGAGGTGATTTTGTGGATTTGCCCACGTCCTTTGATCTTCTGTCCTCTGCCATGGTCAGGTCCGTGTTCTATGGTCTCCTGATCCAGAGGGACGGTCAGATTATCTTCGCCAACGACAAAGCCGCCAGGATGGTCGGCCTTCAGAGAGGAGACGACCTTGTCGGCAAGCTGGTTTTTCGCTACGTCGATCGCAGGGATATGGTCTCTTTGAGGGATAAGCTGAATCAGGGAAAAAATAGTCATGTAGTGTTGGGAGAATGCCGCCTCTCTCGATCCGACGGAGCCTCCTTTTCCGTGGACGTGGAGATAATCCCCTTCCTTTGTGAGGAGCCAGATGCTTCCTTGGTGATTTTCCGTGATGTTTCCATGAGAAAGGGTATAGAACACTCCTACTGGGAGAGCGAGAAAAAATACTGGGAGCTTTTCAACGCCCTGTCCGACGGCGTTTTGGTCCACGAGGTGGGATCTGGCGTCTCCGTCGGAAAGGTGAGAGAGGTCAACGATGCTCTATGCCTCATGTTGGGTTACAGTCGATCCGAGCTTTGCTCCCTGAACGTTATCTCCCTTATCGATCCGTCCTCCCAGGATATGGCAAAGGACCTTTACAGGGATCTGATGGGCAAAGGGGAGATAGTGTCCAGGCTCAGCATGTCGAGAAAGGACGGCAGGCCGATCCCTGTAGAGGTGTCCGTTAGAGTCGTGTCCCTATGGGACAGGCCTATCGCTCTGGGGATAATAAGGGATCTGTCGTCACTGTCCGCCCTCAAGGGAGAGGTGGACAGCCTGGAGAGACGGTACAGGGCCTTTTTTTCCAATCTATCCGATCCTTTCGTCCTTTATCAGGCAATATGGGACGACGGTGGGCATCCGTGGAGATACCGTTTTTCCGAGGCGAACCAGCCCTATCTGGACCTGCTTGGGCTGGATAGGTCCGACGTCATAGGCAGAAACGTCCTTGACGTAGTCCAGGATGGGGATCTCCTGATGTTATCCTCCTGCGAGGAGGTTCTGACGTCTGGGGAACCTCTCCGGTTCGTTCATCACTCTAAGCTTCGTGACTCGTTCTGGAACGTGTCGGTTTTTTCTCCCGATAAGGGGTATGTGGCGGTCGTCCTCTGCGACATAAGCGCCAGCAAAAAGCTGGAGGTCCAGGTTGAGAGATTTGAGAGGCTTCAGTCCCTTGGGCAGATCGCGGCGGGGGTCGCCCACGATTTTTCAAACCATCTGGTCGGGATAATGAGCTATGGCGCCACCATCAGCAGGGATTCTTCCGATCCCTCCGCTAGGGTTATGGCTTCCAGGATTATGGATATAGCCTTCAGAGCCAACGACCTGGTGAAGAGGCTGCTGGTCGTATCCCAAAAGGGCGATATCGCCTTCGAGCCGGTTAACCTTCACGATATCATCACGGAGGTCGCCGATATCACGGCCTTCGGTTGGGATGGCTCTATATCCATCCGGCTTCTCCTGGGATCCCCATCGTTGGAGATAAAGGGCAACGGGAGCCAGATCTACAACGCCATCACCAACCTGATGATAAACGCCAGGGATTCGATGCCAGACGGTGGAACCATAACTATATCCACCGACTTGGCCTATCTGGATCAGGACTCTCCCCCCATACTCGGGGATCCTCCGGTGGGATATTACGTCAAGGTGTCCGTGTCCGACAGCGGAAGGGGGATCGCGCCTCGGGATCTGCCAAGGATATTCGATCCGTTCTTCTCCACCAAGCCCCAGGGGACAGGTATGGGGCTCCCTATGGTCTTTGCCACCGTACAGGCCCACGGTGGCGGGATAGAGGTGCATAGCTCCATAAGGAGGGGCACGGTTTTTTCCCTTTATTTTCCGATAGAGGGGACCGTGAGCGTCATGTCCGACGGCGACATCTCTTCCCCTTCCGACAACGGATTGGATAAAGGCGATATGGATGGATCGGATCTTCTGGATAGGCTCGGCAGAGAGCTGGAGCTGCATCGCCCGAAGGGCGTGGAGGACGTTCTGTCGATGATCTCGGACTCGGACCTGCTGGAGGTCGAGACTCTCGAAAAGATGAGGGGTCTAGCGAGGGATTATCTGTTTGAATCGGCGCTTGATGAGTTGAAGAGGAGCAGGTGATGTTCATGCCTGCTCCTCTAAATGTCGATCCCCCCGAGGGAGTCCTACCAGCCACCGCCGCCGCCGCCGCCACCGCCACCGCCGGAGGAACCGCCGCCGCCGCTGCCGGAGAAGGCCGAGTCCGACCCTGGAGCGGTAGAGGACGACGCCACAGCGGAGGAGAATGACGATCCCAGATCGGACGCGAAGGCCCCCATGGACCCAACGTGAAGAGGAGCGGTTCCGGCGTACCACGAGGGGCTGTATGTACCATCCGGCCCCTGGATCGTGGCAAGCACTTTGGCGAACTTCTCTCCCCAGGCCTGCTCCAGCCCCAGGGCCAGGGCATAGGGAAGGTATCGCTCGAAAAGCTCAGGGGTCTTCTCCGGTGGGTTAAGGACGTTTAGTCTGTCCTCCTCAGCCACCTTCAGGTACATGGCGAAGCCCTCTATCTGGTCGATCAAGGCCCTTCCCTCGGGGGTAGGAGCCCCCATTATGGGCAGGAATATGGCCGGGACGATGGCTATAACGGTCATGGACAGGATCGATATGGGCGAGACCACGAAAGACGCGGCCAGCAACGAAAGCCCGAACACCAATGCCACCACCGCCAGAGCTATCACCATCGTCGTGGCGGAGAAGAAGGCCCTTATCCCTCTGCTCTCCCTCCAGCGACGCCTCATCGTCCTTATGAGGCCGGAGAATACCGTGGCGGCCACCGTGGCAGCTACGGTAGATCCCAGGGCGAAGGCTATATCCTCCTCGTTGTTCCCCAGCAAAAACACCCCAGGGGCGAAGACCAGGACCATGAGAAGGATTCCAATTATGGTGTACATTATGTTGCGACTGTAGAGGTGACCGTAGGAGCTTTCTAGAGTGTCGCTGACTGCGTCCCTGGCTGCCCCTATTATCTCGTGGGACTCCTGCTTGAGCAGGACCGAGTCTCTCGAGCCCAGAAGCACCGAGAACAGCCTACTCTCCTCCTCGGACGGCGTCCCCTTTCTCCTGTCGGATGGGGTCTTGGTGACCCTGTACTTCTTGAACAGCCCCTCCTCCTCGGATATCAGGATATATCCCTTGACCGCCAGGGAGATTATCGCCGCGCTGAAGCTCCTGTTGTCGAAACCCATTATGGATATCTGTCTGACCCCGGCGGGAGAGATATCGTCGGGGGGCAGAAACCTGGGTATCACCGTCCCCTTTTTGGGATCCCTCCCGACCTTGAACCAGGCCCAGAGGAAGTATATGAGTCCTAATACCGCCGTCACCCCGAATATAAGGTCGATACCGTGGTCGGTCATAAAGTAATCGCTCTGCTGGGGGGGCGATACCAATCCCTTGGGCCAGCTAACGGCTATGGTTAGACCCTCGTTTGGGTTCAGAGCCCTGGTCGTCTGGAACGAGGCGATGCTCAGCCCCTCGGAGGACATTGAGGCGTTTCTGTCTCTGGATCCCTGAGGGCCGGTCCAGGCTCCAAGCTGAAGGGCTTCAGCTCCGGGAGGAAGCTTGACGCTACAGGAGGCCTTTAGGATAGGGAAATCCCAGCCGTTTCCCGTCACGTTCCAGTAGAGCTCGTCGTATTTCTCGAAAAAGCCTATCTGCCTGGACGTGGTGTAGGATATGGTGTAGCGATGCTCTCCCCTGGATAGGTTTACCTCCGGGGATCCTATCCTGACCCTTACGCCGTTGGATAGACCCTGGGTGCTCCACGGCTCGTCCTTGCCGTCTCTGGTTACCGATGACACTTTAAACGGGACCGTCACGGACCTGCCGGACCTATCGGTGTAGATGGTGGGAAAATCCCGGAATATGCCCCGCTTTATCCGGTTGCCCTCCACGTTGACCGATATGGTCTCTACCACGTGGAGAACCCCGTCTTGATCGATTTTAACGTCGCTGTGATAATCGGTGATTACCTCCGAGGCCTGAGCCTGAAACGCCGTCAGGGCCAGGGTCAGAACCAGAAACAGGGCCTTCTTCAGCGTCCTCATGGCCTTAAAATCCCACTTGGGGGGCCTCCGCCTCAGCTTTATCGTCGAGCTCGAAGAACTCGGCCTTCTTGAAGCCGAACATGGAGGCTATTATGTTGCTGGGGAAGGATTGGACGGATATGTTGAGCTCCCTTGCCGATCCGTTGTAATATCTCCGGGACATCTGTATCTCGTCCTCCAGGGAGGAGAGCTTTTCCTGAAGCTGAAGGAAGTTCGTGTTGGCCTTGAGGTCTGGGTAGGCCTCCGCTACTGCGAACAGGCTTCTGAGGGCTCCCGTCAGCATGTTCTCGGCCTTGGCCGAGTCCTCGACCGACCCCGCCCCTACCGACGCTGCCCTCGCTAGAGTAACCTTCTCGAGAACCTCTTTTTCGTGTCCAGCGTAGCCCTTGACGGTGTTGACCAAGTTGGGGATCAGATCGTGACGGCGTTTCAGCTGCACCGATATGCCGCTCCATGCCTCCTCAACCATGGTCCTCTTCTTGACCAGGCCGTTGTAGATAGATACCACAACGAGGCCCAGAGCCACCGCTACTCCTGCTATAATTAAAAATGTAACCATATTCAACCTATCCTCCTTAAGTCCATATTTTCCCTATTGTATCACCATACGGGACGATCTCCACAGGCCTTAAGGTCCAATTTTTGTGCCCCATAGGCCGATTGTGATGTCGGCCGATGAAAGGAAAGGAGAGTCGCTCTTGTCCCTTAAAATAATTTCCTACAGGTCTTTGATTTCCCTGGAGGGGGAGATTTTGGATCTGTACGGTAAAACATCCGGTTTAAACTTCATAGTGCCAGCGTCGGAGGACAGGGAATGGCTCAAGGACGTGCTTCTGGCCCACGGTGCGTTTGGAAGCGAGCCTTTCAGGATATACCGATGGGACGAGCTTTACAGGGAGCTCTGTTCTGGCTTGGAGGATCAGCATGGCGTCGAAGGGCTGGTTCAGATAGATCCTCCTGACCACTGGCTGGCCCTGCACGGCCTGACCTCGGACCTCATAGCTCAATGTGGGGAGGACCTGCCGCCGGGAGTCTCCCAGATGGGATTCGTCTCCTCCCTGGGGGAGACTGTAAGGGAGCTCATAAGGGAGGAGATCCCGGCGGATGGGCTGATGGAGGGGCTTTTCCCCGACGGCCAAGGGCATCCAGGCGAGCCTTCCTGGATACTTGCCTATATCTACGGCGAATATCTGAGCCTCCTTCGAGAAAGAAAGCTGATGGACAGCGCCGCTATATCGACCGAGATAGCTAAGCAGGTGGACCTCGGTGGAGATGTATGGACCTCCCTCTCGAGAAAGTCTATGGTGATGGTGGGCTTTTACAGCTTCAACCACTCCCAGCTCGGTATGGTCAGGTCCATGGTGCGCTCTGGCCTTAACCTGACCATTCTCTCCCCTACGTCCGGCATGTCCGACGAATACGGGGCCCTGGCTCAGCTGGAAGGAGCCTCCCTCAAAAGGGTCGAGTCGTCGTCTTTCAGGATGTTCTCCATAGTCGGGGCTGGCGCCAGGCACGAGCTTGAGACTGTGGCAAGGGAGCTGGTCCTTTGGGATAAGGGTCTATCCGCCCTGCCCGGGGAGTTCCCAGGATGGCAGGACGTGGCGATGACGGTCCCTCCTAACTCGATTTTGCTGGCGGAGGAGGTGCTCCACCGCTACGGTATCCCCTTTAACCTCATGAAGGGAAGGACCGTTTCTCAGACCATACTGTGGGACACGGTAAGGAGGGCATGGGACTGCCACAGGGACGGATGGCAGCCCGATCCAACATCCGAGCTTCTGTGTTTGCCCTGGATGGTTCCCAAAGGCGATAGAAGGGGGTTGGCTCGGTCCTGCGCCAGGGGGCTTAAGGAATGGCGTAACTACCTCAAGGAACAACAGGAACTTCTGAGAGCCTTAGAAGCCTTGGCTAACTTCTGCAAAACCCTGTCGTCCGGCGATAGTTGCGAGGGCATCCTTAGGGCGGTGAGAGATCTGGCGTCGGAGATTATGGACTGGAGGGGGACTTTGTCCTCTCAGGTGGAGGATATCCCAGATCTTGATCGGTCCGTGCTTGAGCTTGGATCAGCGGTAGAGGAGCTGGACAGGAAGCTCCTCAAGATGAAGGAGCTCCAGGCGGATCTAGGGGAGATAGGATCCAGGCATCTAAAGGGTGGTGAGGCAATGGCCTTTCTCTCGGTATGGGCCGATAGCTCCACTGTCTGGCCCGGTCCGGCCAATCTCGGCTCAATGTCCCTCTACAGCGGAACTCCTCCCGTCATGGCTCACCACGGGGTGTGGATAATGACCGAGGCTACTGCGAAAAACTGGCCCGGAAGCCTTGCAGAGTCACCTCTGCTGAGGGAGGCCCAGAAGGAGGAGCTCCACTCTATGGATATCATGGGGAGCAGGCTGGATCGGACCCATCTGCCCCTTCTGGCAGAGAAAAGGCTTCAAAAGGAGGTGCTCTTCCGCCGCTTCATGGCCTGTGGCGACGGCCTTTTGATAGTGTCCAGACCTTCGGTGGACGGATCGGGGAGGCCTCTCATGGAGAGCCCCTTCATAAAGAGGGCGGTGCAGGACAACTGGGTTAAGGATATCGGCTCCCTTGACAGGTCGTCCGGCAGGATACTGCCGGGCTGGACCGAGCCGGTCGTCCTGCCTTCCGAGGTGCATCAGCCTCCCAGCGGCATGTTCACCTTCAGGCCGGACAGGACCTTTCCCGAAAGGCCGATCCCCGTCGATGTCAGGACAGTCGCTCTGAGCTCGATTGACGGCTTCAGGGTCTGCCCCTTTCGGTTCAGGTGCTCCTACATCGAGGGGTTTTATCCTCCCGATCCCGGAGGGTTCAGCCCGGCTCTGGCTGGGACCGCCATGCACGAGATTATGAACCGAGCCTGGAACGAATACCTTAAAGACGACTCTAAGCCCTTGACCGGACTGGTGGACGAAATATGGGAATCGGTGCTGGAGGAGACATATCTCTCCATGGTCATCGATCGAGATCTGGCCCGGAGAAAGGCCATGTTTTACTCCGAGCTGATGTCCGGCGTCTCCCTTATCCAGTCCATAGAGTCCGGTGGGCTGAGGGACAGGAGGGTCTCCAGCCTTACCGAGTTGGACCTGCCCAGCCTGTCGATGAACTCGGTTGCTTTTACAGGCAAGGCTGACAGGTTGGATATCCTGGACGACGGAAGGGCGATAGTCTGGGACTACAAATCGGGAAACTCCTCGTCCTACGCCAGTTCTCTACAGCTGGCGGCATACGGGGTGCTTCTGTCTCAGGGATACCCTGGAGTGTCCTGTGTGGGGGGCTACGGCTTTATCGGGTTCAGGTCCGGTTCCGTGACTGGGACCTCCGACGACGATACCTGGGGCTTAATGGGGCTGAAGGCCAAGAGCAGGATACCTCTGGAGAGCAGATTTGAGGAGGCAAAGGCGCTACTTGATGGTATCGACAGGGCGGTCGAATCCGGCGAGTTTCCCCCGGACTACGAGAGCTCCGGCTGCGCCAGGTGTGGCTACTCTTCCCTCTGTCGAAGAGGGGAGTTGAGGGGGAAGGAGGAGGACGAGGATGATCAAGCCGAGCTATCCTGAGAATGGGGATCTCCTGTGGTTGGCCGAGCTGGTCGAGAGTAGGACGTTGAGAGCTCAGATGGAGGCCATAACCGCCCAGGAGCCCCTTGTGGTGGTGAGCGCAGGTGCTGGGACGGGGAAGACCTGGACGCTGGCCTGGAGGTTTCTGTGGGCCGTCGCCACCGGCAGAGCCAGGTCTGGAGAGATACTTACCCTGACCTTCACCGACAAGGCGGCCACGGAGATGGCCGACAGGATAAGGTCTTTGATGTCCAACGTCCTCGAGGTCGCCCCTGAGGGTGGCTCGGTCAGGGCCAACCTCAGCGCTGGTCTGGAGGATCTGGACGACGGCTACATATCCACCATACATTCCTTCGCCTCTCGGGTTATAAAGGAGTCGGGCCTGTCTTTGAACCTTGACCCATCGTCCCGGGTCGTCTCCGCGCCGGAGGAGGACCTGTTTTGGAGACAGATGGTCGACGTCCTGGACAGGGTGGACCTCAGATGGATCGGGACGAACCTTTCCGGGGACGTGAGGAGAAAGGCCCTCTCTGTACTCATGGATCCGGTGGTCCAGGGGATATTGGGGGATTACGGCCCTGATAGCGTTATCTCCTTTGTGAAGGGCCTTATGGATATAAGCTCTAGCAGAGGGGACAGGCCTGACACCCTATGGGACTGGTCCGAGGACCTGCCGGACAGGCATGACCGGGTTGCTATGGACGCTTTGAGGGTCGCCCACGTGATGTGGGAGGGCATATACCGGATATGGTTCGGTCCCCTTGGGATCTGCCGTGGCCTGACTTTGGACTCCACCGCCCTGGCAGGGAGGATAAAAGGGCTTATGGACAGATGGGGAGATTATAGGGAGGACCTGGATCTGCCGGCGTTTTTGGCGGACCTTGCCGAGGCCATAAAGGGGGCCAGGGGCAAGCTCTCCGACTCGATCGCACTGATGTTGCCGGAGGGGTCGGTCAAGCTCCACAGGGAGGCGATACTGGCTCAGTCGTTCCTGTGGGACCTGTCCCGTGATGGGTGGTCCGATCGGGAGCTTGATATAACCTCCGGCCTTCTCAAGCTGGCTGGGCTATGTTGGCATTGTTGGGAGGGGCGGAAGTCGGGCAGGGGGCTGATAGCCTTCGACGACATGATACTCCACGCCGGGAAGGTGCTTGAGGGAGACCTGGCCTACTCCTGTAGGTTCAAGGAGATAATGGTCGACGAGTTTCAGGACACCAACGGCCTTCAGGACAGGCTTATAAGGTCCATGTCGGAGGGGAAAAGACTTTTCCTGGTGGGAGATCTGAAGCAGTCCATCTACAGGTTCAGACACGCCGATCTGTCCATATTTGGGAAGTATATAACGGAGGCTCAGAGCGGAGGGGGTAGGTATGTATCGCTCGACGTGAGCTTCAGGACCAGGGATACGCTGCTCCAGAGCGTAAACGGCCTGTTCTCCGGCGTGTGGAGGGACGGCCTTGGTCAGCACCTTCCTCACCGATACGAGGAGCTTCGGCCTCCGGTGGACCAGGACTGGTACAGAAGGAGGCAGGATGTCTCCTTGCCGACGATGGAGCTCCTTCTCGTCCCACACGAGGAAAAGATCAAGGCGGAGGAGAGAAGGCTCAGATCAATGGAGCTGCTGGCGGGAAGGCTAAGCTCCCTGGTCGGGGAGGCCTGCTTTTGGGACAAGGGAAAAGAGGACCTTGGCAGGCTAAGGTGGAGGGACGTGGCTATACTGGTCCCGTCCAGGTCGATATTCCCAGCCATCCAGAGGGTCCTAGGAGACCGGTGGGGCATACCGCTGCACTTTGAGAAGAATACCTCCTATTACGCCAGGACCGAGGTACAGGATTCTGTGGCGTTGCTTAACTTTCTCTCCGACCCCTCCGACGACCTGGCCCTGGCTGGGTTTCTGTGCTCTCCTCTTTCGGGACTGACCCTGTCGGATGCTCAGGCTTTTGTCTTTTTGGAGGGATCTCCGTCTGAGAGGCTGGCCGAGGGATTTCCCGATCTGGCTGCCAGGATGTCCAGATGGAGGGAGATAGGTCGGGTAAGGGGAGCCTCCTCTGTTGTTCAGGAACTGGCGGCGGACGGGGCGATCCTGGACAGGTTTGCGGAGTGGAAGAGGTCAGGCGTGGCGGCCAACCTCAGGCGGACGGTGGACCTGCTGAGGGAATACGAGTCCACCGTGGGCTCGGGGCTGTCAGGTGCGGCGTCATGGCTGTCCTACGCCATGAGACGCAGCGCTAAAGAGGAGGAGGCCGTCTCCGTCGGGGCTGACGAGGACGTGGTGAAGGTGATGACGGTGCACGCCTCCAAGGGGTTGGAGTTCCCCCTGGTGGTCCTGGCCGGATGTGACAGCTCGAGCAGGGGCTTTCCCCAGGCCCTGAATCCGTCGTCTTTTCTTGGCGTGGGATTATCCGATGAAGGCTTTTTCAGCAGGAAGGTCCACCGGTTTCTGGACGATCAGGCGGAGGAGGAGGAGAGGGAGAGGCTTCTGTACGTGGCCTGCACCAGGGCCAGAGATGGCTTGATCTTGGTGGGAGATGAGGAACCTCAGGATGGGTCCTGGCTTAGGATGGTACTGAGCGGGAGAGGGATAGCCTCGGTGGTCAAAGAAGTTCAGGAGGCCTCTCCCTGTGAGGGCGAAGCGGTCCTAGGACGGAGGGGGCCCGCTGTCCCACCTCCGTCGCACTCCGGTGGACTTGAGAGGATAAGCCCGACCTCTTGGGCGATGTTTCGCCACTGTCCCTACGGATGGAGGCTAAAGTTTCGCCAGGGACTGGACCTCTCCTGGGAGGGAAGCTACGGTAGCGAGCCAGGTGGGGCGGACATAGGAACCCTTGTCCACTGGATTTTGGCCCGGTGGGACTTTTCCCTTGATGGGATCGATAAAGTCCTGTCCGTAAAACGGTCTGCCCTGCCGCCCGACATCAGGTATCTCTGGGGCCAGGTGGATGTAACCGAAATGGTGAGGGGATGGCTGAGCGACATGGCCGAGGGGGAGAAGGGGGAAAAGCTTCGTTCTCTGTACGACGCAGGACGACTACGTAGGGAGGTCCCATTCAGGGTCCCCATAGAGGGAGGTCCTCTTTTGGTTGGGGCGATAGACCTGATGTGGGAGGAGGACGGAGTGGTCCATATATGGGATTATAAGACGACCTCCCATGAAGAATACGGAGAGGGACTCTACGACGATCAGCTCAGGATGTACGGACTCGCAGTTGCCCTGTCGCTGGAGCCTAAGCCGAGGTCCGTCGAGATGGAGCTTTGCCTACTGCGAGATGGGTGTTCTTTGAAAAAAGTGTGTCTGTCTCCGTTCAAGGACTGGGATGAGCTGGAGGCGACCATAAGGGCTGATGCCCTTACAGCCGCCTCCGGTCCCTGGCGGCGATCCACGGATATCTGCGATGGCTGCCCCTTTAAAAGGACGTGCCGTGGCGGAGGTCTTTAGCTGAAATCCATCCAGCTTCCCCTGTCCACCATGTCGTCCGGTCTCTTCCTTATCTGCATCTGAGGGATGGATACGGTCACTATGCCGGAGGACGGATCGACAGAATAGCTCTTTCCGTCCTCTTCCCTGTCGAATCCCAGGACGGTGCCGTTGGGCAGCCTGTTGTGGGAGTCTATTATCACTCTACGGAGCCTACAGTTTTTGCCTACGACGACTCCCTGGCCTATGATGCACTCCTCCACCTCTGATCCTGGGAGAATGACGCAGTTTCTGGAAAGGATGGATCTATCGACCTTGGCTCCTAACACCTGGCTTCCCTCCGCGGTCAAGGTGCTTGATACCTGGCTCTGGTGTCCCTCCGACGGGAAGGAATAGGCCGGTGGATCGGCGAAGGATACCGTCCTTATGGGCCAGTCCGGGTTGTAGAGGGTCATGTCTGAGTTGGTCTGGAGCAGGTCCATGTGGGCCTTCCAGTAGGCCTGGATGGTCCCGACGTCCCTCCAATAGGGTTTGTCGTCGACCCAGGACGGAAGTCCGTGTTTCGGGAGTACGTTCGTCGAAAAATCGTAGGCGAACACCCTGCTGTGGTTGACCAACCTCGGTATTATGTCCCGTCCGAAGTCATGGCTCGTCTGCTGCATCGACGCGTCCTCCAGAAGGGCGCCCTCAAGGGTCTCTCTCTCGAAGACGTAGTTGCCCATGGAGACGTAGCTCCAGCCCGGTTTTCCCGGTATCTCCGGTGGGTTGGCCGGTTTCTCCACGAAGGCGACGATCCTTCCCCTGTCGTCCACCTGGATGCAGCCGAACTGGGAGGCCTCCGAGGATGGAACCACGTTTGCCGCCACAGTGACGTCGGCCCTGCGATCCACGTGGAACTCCAGCATCTGCTCCACGTCCATCTTGTAGACGTGGTCAGCGGCGAATATGCAGATTCTGTCGGCGTTGTAGAGGCTGACCAGGTGCATGTTCTGGTATACCGCGTCGGCGGTTCCCTCGAACCACCTCTCTCCTCGCCACATCTGAGCTGGCACGATAGTGGCGAAGTAGTCCCTGCCCCTGAGGGCTCCTCCGAACTGCCACGCTCTCTCTATGTGTTCGTTGAGGGATTGGCTCTTGAACTGGACGAGCACGTAGATGGAGAAAATACCGCTGTTAACCAGGTTGGACAGTGCGAAATCGACGATCCTGTACTTTGCCGCAAAGTGTACCGCCGGTTTGGCTCTGTACTGGGTGAGTGGCATGAGCCTCTCCCCCTTGCCTCCGGCCAGCACCATACCCAACACCCTCCCGAATTGTCCCCTGATCATGTAGACCGCCTCCTATCCCTTTTATCCCTCCAAACTAACAAAACACCACTCGTTCATCTATGATAGCATAAGTTTATATATATCCCTATAGACTGGGGCTGAGCTGTTCCAGGAAAAATCCCTGCTCATGGCTCTTTTGACTATGGAGTCCCTGTCCGGTCCAGCCAGTGCCTCCATAGCTCTGACCACACCTTGATAGAGGTCCGATGGGTCGTATCTGTCGAATATAACCCCTACTCCGTCGTCTTGTCCGATATCGATCACAGTGTCCTTGAGGCCTCCCACCGCCCTCACCACCGGTATGGAGCCGTACTTCATGGCTATGAGCTGGGATATGCCACAGGGCTCGAAGAGTGATGGCATGAGGTAGATGTCTCCCCCCGCGTAGGCCAGCCTTGCTAGGGTGTCGTTGTATCCCCCGATAAAACGTACCCTCTCAGGGCTCTCCATCTCCAGGGCTCTCAGCCATTCCTCATATCGCCCCTCTCCCGTCCCTATTATCAGGGTTTTGAGCCCTCTGTCCGAAAGGCCCTTGACGATGGGCAGGAGGATGTCCAGTCCTTTTTGCTCGACCAGGCGGCTTACCATAACAGCCACCGGCCCATCCTTCGAAAAGCCGATCTCCTTCATCAGAGCCTTTTTTGCGTTTGCCTTGCCGGAGATGTCCTGATGGGAGAATCGCTTCGGTATGGACTCGTCCGTCGCTGGATCCCAGGACAGGTCAAGGCCGTTTAAGATCCCTGTGAGCTTATGGGACACCGATCTCAGCACCCCGTCCAATCCACATCCCCCGTCTTTGGTCTGGATTTCCCCTGCATAGGTGGGACTTACGGTCGTGATGTGGTCTGCCCCCTCGATCGCCCCCTTGAGTAGGTTTATCTGGCCGAAGAACTCCATTCCTCCTCGGTAAAACCCCTCCATGGGCAGGTGTATCTCGTCAGCTCCCTCCACAGGTAAAAGCCCCTGATGGGCCAGGTTATGGACCGTCATAAGGGACCGTCTGCGATCTCTCTGTCCAACGAACCAGGGATGCCACCTCATGGCTATGGGGATCATGGCGGTACCCCAGTCGTGGCAGTGGTATATGTCCAGGTCCCATCCTGTGACCGACGGCAACATCAGGGCTCCGTAGGACAGGAAGGCGAAGGGCCTTATGGTGTGGTAGTTCGTCTCCCATGGATAAATCGGACCATGAAAGAGCTCTTCGTTTTCGAGCAGATAGACCGTCACCTGGCCGATCTTGCACCGGTAGAGCTGCCCTATATACAGCCTTCCTCCCATCGGAATCTCTATATTTCCATGGATCCTCTTTGGTGAGTATCCCTGAGATCTGACCCTGCTCAGAGTGTCCCCCCAGGCTGGAATCAGTATCCGGCAGTCCACGTCCAGGGAGCTCAAAGCCTCCGGCAGGGAGCCGGTGACGTCCGCCAGTCCACCGACCTTGGCGAAAGGCGTCGCCTCCGGCGCGACGTGAAGCACCGACAGCTTGTTGCTCACTCTACATACCTCTGAAATCGACCCCATAGGCCTTTTCGCAGTATTCCTTGACGACCCTGTGGGTGTTGAAGTAGCTCCCGTTCAGTGCGATGGTCTGCTTCATCATCTGGATCCACTTGTCCCTTCCCTCGTAGTAGAGGGGGATGACCTTCTTCTCCAGTTTGTCGTAAAGGTCCACCGCGTCCAGGGATCCATCGTATCCCACCAGATCCGCCTCGCTGGGTTCGGGGCCTATGGACCACCCTGTGACCCCCTCTATCCAGCCCTCTATCCACCATCCGTCCAGCACCGACATGTTCATTATCCCGTTCATGGTACACTTCATCCCGCTGGTACCGGAGGCCTCATGGGGCCTTGTCGGGGTGTTCAGCCACACGTCCACTCCCTGGACCAGCTGGCTTGCCAGCTCCATATCGTAGTTGTCCAGAAACACCACCGTCATCGCGCCGTCTATGTCGGCAATTATCTCCCTTATCCTCCTGAGGAGTTGTTTGCCCCCGTCGTCTTTGGGGTGTGCCTTGCCGGCGAAAACCAGTTGAAGCTTATCCCCCCCTATTTTTAGGAGCCTCTTTACGTCGGTGAATATCAGGTCCGCCCTCTTGTACTGGGCCGCTCTTCTTGCGAACCCTATGGTGAGTACATCCGGGTCCAGAGACCTGCCGGTAATCTCCAGTATCCTGGCTATCAGCCTGGTCTTGTCCGCCTGGTGGGTCCTCCACAGAATGTCTCCAGGCAGCTTAAGTGCCTGTACCAGTCTTCCCGGATCGTTCTCCCATCCCGAAATATGGGCGTCGAAAAGCCTCCTCATGCTCTGGCTGACCCATGTGCCTGGATGTACCCCGTTTGTGACGTAGTCCACCTGGCTGTTGGTGAACATCTTCCTGGAAACCTCGCCATGGCGCTTGGAGACGGCGTTGACGTAACGGCTGAAGGTGTAGCCGAGCTCCGTCATGGACACGCCCTGAGCTCCAGGCAGCATCTGCTTCAGCGTCGATACGAACGACGGAGCGATGGTCCTCTCCACCAGGCCGAAGGGGAACACGTCGTGTCCCGCTGGGACCGGGGTGTGGGTCGTGAAGATGACCTCTTTCTTTATCTTCTCAGGGTCGAAATACCCCTGCTCTCTCATGAGCTCCAGGGAGATAAAGCCGGCGTGTCCCTCGTTCAGGTGATAGGTCTCTATGCCAGAGTAGCCCAGGTCTCGGAGCATACGAAGGCCACCTACGCCCAATATCATCTCCTGACAGAGTCTGTAGAGCTGGTCTCCACCGTAGAGATCCCAGGAAAGTCTGCGGTCGTCGGCGTGGTTTCCCTCCACGTCGGTGTCCAGGAAATAGACCGGTATGGTGTAGCCCGAGGCCCCGTGGATGTCGTGTACCCAGGACCGAACCTTTATATCCCTGCCTCTCAGCGTCACAGTTATAGTGTTGGGAAGAGGTATCAGCTCCGTGGAGGGGTTCCATATCACAGGGGTCTCCTGCTGCCAACCGCTGTCGTCGAAGGACTGGCGGAAATAGCCGTTTCGGTACAGAAGCGTCATCCCGACCATGGGAACTCCCAGGTCCGCCGCGCTCTTGAGGATGTCCCCTGCGAGAACGCCCAGACCGCCTGAGTAGGTTGGGATGGACGGTTTTATGCCTATCTCCATGGAACAGTAGGCTATCTTTCTGAATGAGGCCTCGCTTTCCATCATCTTTCTCAATGAGGTGCTAAGCTCGCTGTGTCTGTGTGACTGCATCTGCATCGCCTATCTCCCCTTTCCTCTTCCGTAGAGGGCCAGCAGCTTTCCAAGATCGTCTAGTTCCAGCCCTTCCTCTTTCATCCTCCAGGTCCAGTTGCCCTCAGTCGTAGATGGGGTGTTCATCCTGGCCTCGGAGCCCAATAAAAGTATATCCTGAATCGGCACGATCGCCAGATCCGCCACCGATCCCAGGGCCATCCTGACCATAGCGTCCACCGCCGACGCTACGTCCAGGGCTCTCCCCGTGTATTCCTGTAGTTTTTTTACGGTCGAATCTGTCGATCCCTGGAACCATCCCCTTGTCGTGTCGTTGTCGTGGGTTCCGGTGTATATGACCGACCTTTTTCTGTGGTTGTGTGGGGCGTAGGGATTGACCCCGGTGTCTCCGTCGAAGGCGAACTGAAGCACCGCCATACCGGGAAGGTCAAGCTTCTCCATCGTGTCCCTGACGTCCTCTGTTATAACCCCTAGATCCTCGGCCAGGAAGGGCAGGCTTGGAAACTCCTCCTTTATCTTTGCCATCAGCTCATGGTGAGGGACCTTCTCCCACTGGCCGTTCCTGGCCGTTTTCTCTCCAAACGGGACGGACCAATACCCGATCATGCCCCTGAAGTGGTCTATCCTGACCCTGTCGTAAAGCCTCAGGCTGTGCCTCAACCTGTCCACCCACCATTTAAAACCGGTGGACAGGTGATTTTCCCAAAGGTATAGGGGGTTACCCCACAGTTGGCCGTCCTTGCTGTAGTAGTCGGGGGGGACCCCTGCTACGGAGGAAGGGTTTCCGTCCTGGTCGAGCTGAAAGAGGTCTCTGTTTGCCCATACGTCGGGGCTGTCGTGTATGACGTATATGGGGATATCTCCGATGATCTCCAGTCCCAGCTCTTTACATTCCTTCCTCAGGCTTCTCTGTTGCCGGAAGAAAAGGTACTGGCCGAAGGCAAGGATGTCCAATTTTCTGCTTTCCTCTTCCTCGGCCATTGAGAGGGCGCTTTCGTCTCTGTCTCGAAACTCCTCGGGCCAGATAGTCCATGGCATCAGTGAAAAGCGTTCCTTCAGGACCGAGAACAGGCAGTAGTCCCTTAACCAGGGTCTGTTCTCCTTTTTGAAACCCTCAAAATCCCGGTCGTCCTTGCCCCTCTCCCAGGCCCTTTCGATCAGAGGTAGCTTGATCTTGATGGATTGATCCATCCTGGATTGTTCGATCGGCATTCTGGACGGGATCTCCTCCATGGAGATGAACCCGTCCTCGCATAGCCGCTCCGGGCTTATGAAAGCCCTGTTTCCTGCGAAGGCCGAGACAGGGCTGTATGGAGAGTGCCCGAACACGGAGGAGGTCTCGTTGAGAGGAAGCACCTGCCACACCGATATCCCCGATTCTGCCATGGTCTTGGCTATGTGAGAGGCCCATGGACCCAGATCCCCCGTTTCCCAGGGGGACGGTAGAGATGAAATATGCAAAAGCAGTCCAGCCTGTCTCATGTCTAATCGCGGATTAAGGGCACAGATCTGTGGCCTTACCGCTTGCCCCCTTTCTTTCTTGCGCTCGGCGAAGGATATTTTGGGATTTTTGCCCTTTCATTGTACTATGGAGAGAGCTATATAATCGATAGTGGAACACGAAAGGGGAGAGCAATTTGACGCAATCTTCTTTGACGGATTACGATGTCTTTTTGTTTAAACAAGGGAGGCATTATGAGCTTTATAACTGTCTAGGATGCTCTATCGATGGAGGCGGAGTGTCCTTTCGCCTGTGGGCCCCTAACGCGAGGGAGGTGTCGGTCCTCTGCAACGGCAACGGCTGGAGCTACGGCGCCGATCCACTCAAGCAGAGGCCGGATGGAAGTGGCATCTGGGAAGGGTTTATCCCTGGGATAGGACAGGGAGATATATATAAATATGGGATAAGGACTCAGGAGGGAAGGTGGATCCAAAAAAGCGATCCTATGGCCTTCAAGTTTGAGGAGCCACCTAAGAGCGCGTCCGTTGTCTGGCCCCTGGATTACGGTTGGGGCGATAACGAGTGGATGTCTACTCGAGGGAAGAGACTTCCTCTGGACGGTCCCTGGTCTATATACGAGGTCCATCTCGGATCCTGGGTCAGGAGGGACGGCCGCTTTCTCTCCTATAGCGAGATAGCCCCCATACTGGCTGACTACGTGTTGGAGGCCGGTTTCACCGCTGTGGAGCTGCTTCCCATAATGGAACACCCTTTCTACGGATCGTGGGGATATCAGGTTCTGGGATACTTCGCTCCCACCTCAAGGTATGGAACGCCCCAGGACTTTATGGCTATGGTGGATCACCTCCACTCCAAGGGAATAGCGGTGATATTGGACTGGGTTCCCTCCCATTTCCCGTCTGACGGACATGGGCTGGCCAATTTCGACGGGACCTGTCTATACGAGCACCAGGACTCCAGAAAGGGCTATCACCCTCAGTGGACCAGCGCCATATTCAACTACGGAAGACACGAGGTTCGCTCTTTTTTGGTAAGCAGTGCCCTGTTTTGGCTCGACGCCTACCATATCGACGGCATAAGGGTAGACGGGGTTGCCTCCATGCTTTACCTGGACTACGGCAGAGCCCATGGCCAATGGGAGCCCAACCCCTACGGGGGCAGGGAGAACCTGGAGGCTGTGGCTTTCCTGCGGGAGCTTAACTCGGAGGTGGCTCGGACCTATCCTGACGTGGTGACCTTCGCGGAGGAATCCACCGACTGGCCCAGGGTTACAGGCCCAGTTCATCTGGGAGGTCTAGGCTTCTCCATGAAGTGGGATATGGGCTGGATGCACGACAACCTGTCCTATCTGTCCAGGGACTCTATTCATCGGTCCTGGCATCACGGGGAGATAACCTTCGGGATATGGTACGCCTTCTCTGAGCGGTTTGTCCTTCCCCTGTCCCATGACGAGGTCGTCTATGGAAAAAGGTCTCTCCTGATGAAGATGGCGGGAGATAGCTGGCGTAAGAGGGCCAACCTAAGGCTCCTCCTGGCTATGATGTACCTTCGTCCCGGAAAAAAGCTCCTGTTCATGGGAGGGGAGTTCGGCCAGGAAAACGAGTGGAACCACGAGAAGGAGCTTGACTGGTATCTGATGGACCGGCCGGAACACCGGGGGATTTTTCGCCTGGTGTCGGACCTCAACGGTCTTTATCGGTCCGAGACCTCTCTCCACAGGGATTTTGACCCTCATTGCTTTCAGTGGATAGACTGCTCCGACGTCGAACAGAGCGTCTTCGTCATGATGAGACCACTGGGAAAAAGGCCTGTGGTGGCTGTGGTCAACGCCACTCCCGAGCCTAGATACGGTTATAGGATAGGGGTGCCTCAGGGAGGATCTTGGAGGGAACTGTGTAACACCGATGGAGAGTGTTACGGAGGGAGCGGCATGGGGAACATGGGGCAGGTCGAGGCCGACGAGACCGGCTGTCACGGTCGACACTGGTCGTTGAGTCTCACCCTCCCCCCCCTGTCGGTGTTGGTGCTTGCCCCTGAAGCGTCTTTTTAACGAGGAGGTTTAATCTTGAACCGATACATATGCATTCACGGCCATTATTATCAGCCCCCCAGGGAAAATCCCTGGACAGGGGTGGTGGAACGTCAGGACTCGGCGGCCCCTTGGCATGACTGGAACGGTCAGATAGCCTATCAATGTTATGGCCCCAACGGAGCGGCCAGGATCCTGGACGAGAGAGGTCGAGTCGCGGCGATGAGAAACTGCTATGGCTCCATAAGCTTCAACGTTGGGCCGACCCTTCTCAGCTGGCTGGAGAAAAAATGTGGCTGGATCTATCGAGCGGTGTTGGACGCCGACAGGATGGGAGCCGCCAGGTTCGGCGGTCACGGGCCCGCTATGGCCCAGGTCTACGGTCACGCCATAATGCCCCTGGCCTCGGAGAGGGATAAGAGGACCCAGGTCGTTTGGGGTATATCGGACTTCCGCCGTCGGTTCAGACGGGATCCTGAGGGAATGTGGTTGGCCGAGACGGCCGTGGATGTCCCTACCCTTGAGGTGTTGGCTTCTGAGGGAATAAAGTTCACCGTCCTCGCGCCCCATCAGGCAGCCAGGATAGCCTCCGACGGCCCTCTGGATATAACCGTCCCTTATAGGTGTGTCCTACCCTCCGGAAGGGATATAGCCCTTTTCTTCTACGATGGCAGGATCTCCCAGGAGATAGCCTTTGGAGGGGCCCTGGACAACGGCAGATCCCTGGCCAGACGGATGATAGGCGCCTGCCCCGACGTAGGGCGTCCAGCTCTCGAGCACGTGGCGGTGGACGGCGAGACCTTCGGTCATCACCATCGTTTTGGGGACATGGCTCTCGCCGCCTGTTTAGACGAGCTGGATAGATCGGAGGAGGCAAAGCTCACGGTCTACGGTGAATATCTTCAGATATCGCCTCCATCGGTGGAGGTCGAGATAGTTGAGATGTCGTCATGGAGCTGTTCCCACGGGATCGAGAGATGGCGTTCCGATTGTGGCTGTTCCGACGGGGCCCACGCCGGATGGCATCAAAAGTGGAGAAAACCCCTCAGGAACGCGCTTGAACAACTGAGGGATGGGCTGGAGCGGCTCTACAGCGTTCGAGCTTCCGCCATATTCCCAGACCCATGGGGAACTAGAAACAGGGCTGACTTACTGGCTCTGTCCATACCGAGAAAGGACAGGCTCGATTTTCTGAGGAAGGAGGCAGGACGGGACCTCAGCCCCTGGGAGGAATCGCAGGCCCTGACCTTGTTGGAGATACAGCGTTGTTCTCTGCTCATGTTCTCCAGCTGTGGGTGGTTTTTCGACGATATCTCAAGGGTCGAGTCGATTCAGGTGCTTAAATACGCCTCCAAGGCGTTGGATCTGGCTGAAAGTCTCGGAGAGATGGGTTTTCGGCGACCTTTTATGGACGGTCTGGAGATGGGGCCAAGCAACGTGCCAGAGCTGTCCGACGGGAGGAGGATATTCTCCTGTTTCGTCGAGCCGTCCTCGATGGACCTGCTGCGGGTAGGGGCTCACCTCGCTCTGTATAGGCTCTTTGGACTGGACCCGGAGAGCACCGAGTTCCCAAACGTGTCCGCCGCCAGAAAACTCATCCACAAGGGGTCCTGCTGTGGATCGGAGTACTGCATAGGCTGCGTGAACCTGAGGTCGGACATCACCGGCAGAGAGTGCGAAATGGCCATAGGGGCGGTATGGTTCGGAGGTAGAAAAATGCTCTGTGGCTCCAGACCGATGCTGGAAGGAGACACGCCGGAGGACGTTATGAAAGAGCTTGAGATGTCGGTCCTGAAGGGTGGACAGCTGTCCTTCCAGGAGACTTTCGGCCACAGGGTTTACTCGGTGCGCCATCTGTTCAAGGACAGCAAGGACAGAATAATCCAGGAGGTGGAGGATCGGTGTGAGGAACGGCTCGTGGACGCCATGAGACCGGTAGTGGAAAGAGAGGAAAATCTCATGGACCCTGGGAACAGGGAAAAAACAGCCCTGGGGTTGGCTCTTCAGGTGATAACCAACAGGGATATCTCTCATGGTTTGGTGGAGGACGACCCAGACTACGAAAAGCTGTCCAGGCTTCTGTGTCTTTCCAGGAGAAGGGGAGTGTCTCTTGACCAGGACAGAATAGAACAGGCGGCGAGAGTTGGTCTCGCCGCACTGTCGAAGGGCTTGGAAGACCTCCATCTCTGGAGGGAGGCACTTGAAAAAATACCGGGGATGTTGGACGTGATAGACCATGCAGACGCCAACGTGGATCTATACGGACTTCAAAGAGGATTGCTGACCCTTATAGGGAAGGGAGAGATGTCCAAGGAGATTCAGGCGATAGCCTCTCGCATCGGTATCTCTCTGGACGGTAGCTCCGGGCTTACCCACAGTCTCGACTTTGAGTCGTAGGTAACAGGGCTGGTGGCCCTGTCCTTTATGGCCTGAACCAGATCTCCCATGGACCGGATAGGCCCGTCGAATCGGGTGGCGAACAGGCCTAGCCGGTCCTCCCAGTGGGAGTCGCTGCCGCCCAGAGTCGCCAGGGAGAGCTCCTCGGCCATGTCCACCGCTTGACGGTTGTGGTGGGGCTTGGTGCTGCCGTTGAAGATCTCCGCTCCGTCCATAAACGAGCAGAGCCTCATGACGTCTCCCATCCCTCTCCCGTTGTCCCTGAATGGATGGGCTGCCGCACTGGCTCCCCCCATCTCTCGGACCAGCTGGGAAAGCTCTGGAGCGTGCATCTTCTGGCTGGGGATCGAGTTAACGCCGTAGACCAGCAGGTCGCCCTGGTAGGTGAGGATCTCCGCCCCTACAAGTATCAAAAAGCCGTATCTATCGGTGAGCTCCTGGGCCATAGGGGCGAGCTTCAAGGTGTCGTGATCGGTTATGCACAGTCCGTCCATTCCCAGCTCCTTGGCTCTCGCTACCGCCCTCTCAAGAGGCAGGTGGCTATCGTCGGAACCTTCCATGGTGTGCAGGTGGGTGTCTATAATCAACGGGGTCACTCCTTTGGTCGGGATAT